>CAZCSQ010000040.1:0-11655 GCA_964501425.1 uncultured Erysipelotrichaceae bacterium | reverse complement strand
GTTTGTCAATATAAGTAGTGATTAAGTTTATTATATTATCTGTATTACTAGCGAATGGTTTGGGTATAAATGAGCGAGCAAGTATTAAAGTATCTGTTAGCTCATCCATCTTCCATAATGGTAATATACAACCATCATTACTTAGTTTCTTAATGATCTCTACTTGATGATCATTAGTATGCTCACCATACGCCTTTAAGCGTGGTGCAGCAATAACTGGTTTATTGGCTTTGATCGCACTGATGATCGTTCCAACTCCTCCATGACTGATCACAATATCCGCTCTATTTAATATCTCATTAAATTCTATGGTCGATAAAAAATCAAAGATCTGCATATTACTTGATCTATATTTTGTTAGACCAGCTTGAACGATCACTTCTTCATTGATGATCTTTAAATTGATCAAATTATCGATCGTTTCTAGTAAACGTTCAAATGGTTTGTCTTGTGTTCCTAAAGTAACTAGTATCATTAAAAAATCCATCCTTTGTATACCGCATTAGGATAAAGCTCTAGCATTGACTCCCATTGCACGATAAATAGGTCAGCGATTGGATACAATATCCTACCTGCTAATGTTTTCGTCTCAATATTAGCGAATGTCTCAATATAGATGATCTTTGAACCAAATAATTTACCAATATAACAAATAGGTACAGCCGTATGGGTACCGGTTGTAATGATAAACTTTGGTCTAAGCTTTATGTACAATATCAATGATTTAAAAATATTGAAACTAAACTTAAAAATATAACTAAAGAAATGATCTTTAGTTCCAAATAGTAGATAGTCAAGCTTATCACCAAAAACATCTTTTAAATCTGCTGTTGTCTTTGTTTTTTCAGTGATCAGATGATAATCATAATTATTAAACATTGGTTTTAGTTGCATTAATTCCGATAGATGGCCACCGGTACTGGCGATAAATAATACTTTCATGTTTACCTTTCAAAAAAGAAGAGAGCTAAGCTCTCTTCTATTTTAAACTATTTTATTGCTTTTTTCACTAATTCTTCAACTTCTTCAGCTGTACTCATTTGTAAAGCTTGATTAGCTAAAGCTATCATATCTGATTGTTTAAGTTCTCTTACCATTTTACGAGCTGGTAAGATGCTTGTAGCGCTCATTGAGAACTCATCTAATCCAAGTCCTAGTAATAATGGAACAGCTAGCTCATCGCCTGCCATCTCACCACACATCCCACACCATTTGCCTTCTTTATGTGCACCATCGATCGTCATTTTGATCAAACGTAATAATGATGGATTTAAAGGTTGATATAGGTAAGAAACTTTTTCAGACATTCTATCAGCAGCCATTGAATATTGAATGAGGTCATTAGTACCAATACTGAAGAAATCAGCTATTTTCGCAAACTGATCAGCTAAGACAGCCGCAGCTGGTATTTCTACCATCATACCAACTTCAAAATTATCACTTACTTGATAACCTTCTTTAATTAAAGTCGCCTTTTCATTCATAACAAATGCTTTAGCTTTCTTAAATTCATCAACCGTAGCGATCATTGGGAACATGATACAAAGATGACCATAAACGCTAGCTCTCAGTAATGCTCTGACCTGTGGTCTAAATACCTCTGGTTGATCTAAACATAAACGAATGGCTCTATATCCTAAAAATGGGTTCATTTCTTCTGGAATAGGAAGATAAGGTAATTTTTTATCTCCACCAATGTCTAGGGTACGAACGACCACGGGTTTGTCTTTCATTACTTCTAATACAGCTTTATAAGCAACGAATTGATCTTCTTCAGGTGGAAGCTCCGTAGCGTTCATATAAAGGAACTCAGTACGATAAAGACCAACACCTTCACCACCATTTTCCAAGACACTCTTTGCATCTTCAGGTGATCCAATATTGCCTACAAGTTCCACTTCATGTCCATCAACGGTCACACTTGGAACATCTTTTAATACTTTTAATCCTTCTTTAACTCTTAAGAATACTTGAGCTTTACTCAAATAGTCTTGAACCTGTTCTTCAGTTGGGTTAACAATGATCTCACCTGCAATGGCATCCATCGCAATTGTATCACCATGATTAACCGCATTCATAATGCCTGTACAACCAACGACCGCCGGAATTTCTAAACTTCTAGCCATGATCGCACTGTGACTTGTTCTGCCACCGATTTCAGTAGCAAATCCTTTAGCATATTTCTTATTCAATTGCGCGGTATCACTAGGTGTTAAGTCCTTAGCAACGATAACACACTCTTCATCGATCAATGATAGATCAGGGATCAATACATCAAGTATATGACACTTAATACGATAAGTGACATCTTTGATATCCGCAGCTCTTTCACGGAAATAATCATCATCCATTGCTTCAAACATACCAATAAAAGTACCAGCTACTTGATCAACGGCAAATTCAACATTAACCTTCTCACTATTAACGATTCCTTTAACTTGATCTAGAAGTTCTGGATCATTAGCAACCATCATGTGAGCATCAAAAATCGCTAACTCATCATCAGACAAACGTCCAACAGCGGCTTTTTGAATTCTAGCAATATCTTCACGTGTTTTTTCTAAGGCTCTATCAAATTTCTTCAACTCTTCAGTTGAATCAGCACTCACTCTTTTGATCTCAAAAGTTGGGTGCTCCAACTTATAAATTTTAGCAACTACGACGCCGTTACTAGCAGCAATACCTTTTAACATGATTCTCCTCCTAAATTTTACTGTTAACTAAATCAACTACATCTTGTACTGTCTTAAGTTTTAATAATTCTTCATCATCAAAAACGATACTTTTTTGTTCCTCAACGGTTAAAAGCACCTCAACTAGATCAAGAGAATCAATTCTTAAATCCTCCATTGTTGCTGAGGCAACAATCGTTTCATTAGTTTTACTTGACAGTAACTCTTTTAACATTTCAAAAGTTTCCATATAAATACCTCGTTACTATAGTATCATTTTTCTATTATGCAAGCAATTGATAAATTGAGTCATAGCCTTATTCTTCAATCGATAATAAGTTGTCTTTGAATAATACTCATTCCACCAAAATTTAACATTTTTATCAATGAAATCATTTTTTATGATCCGAAAACTATCTTGATCAAGCCGTGCTAGCACATGATCGATAATCACGACAAGATCAGAATCAAAACAATAAAAACGAAAATTATCTTCCATTTTTTGATAATTGTATTTCATGATTAGATAATTGATCAGTTTAACTTGTTCTTTGTAGGTCACAAACAGTCCTCCTACTATTATTTACATGTTAAACATCAAAATATCCTATATTTATCTGTTATTATCCAGATAATTTAAGATAAGACCATGTAATTCTTGACGAATCTTTATAATACTACTGTTTTCTCTTGATGGATGAACTCGATTAGTCAAGATGATGATTGCACAATCTCGATCAAAATCAACATACATAGAAGTACCAGTAAAACCTGTATGATAAAGACAAGCATTGGTCTTTTTTTCAGCAAATTGACAATACGGATCGGCGAAAAACCATCCTAATGATCGTCTTTCATTAAGATTATCAGTATAACTTTGTTTTAATAAAGCAATCGATTCCTTTTGATAAAGTTGTTTTTGATTGTATACCCCATCGTTTAAGAGCATCTTCGCTAAATGTGAAAGATCTTCCATCGTTGAGAATACACCAGCATTTCCCGCTACCCCACCAACAATATAAGCTTTACCATCATGAACTTCACCTTTGATCAGTCCTCGGTGTGACGTCATTTCCGTTGCCACACAGCGATCTTTTAAACCTTTCGTAATAGGTAAGTAACCAGTATCTTTCATTTGTAGAGGGCCAAATAGAACCTCCATTGCGTACTCAGCCATACTCCCTTTAAGTTTATCGATAATAAATCCTAATACAAGATAATTAAAACATGAATAAAATACCTTTGTATCTAAAGGTTGTTGTCGCTCAAGATTTTTGATGAATTCATACATTTCATCTTTATTTTTGCAATCTTTGTATGACTTATCATCAGCTGGAAAACCGGTTGTATGCGTTAACAAATGTTTGATCGTAACATCATCATCAGGATAATCAATTAATATATCTTTTACTTTTGTCATTAAACTCAGTTCTTTACTTTCAATAAGCTTGAGAATGAGCATGAGCGTTGTTGTAACCTTACTTAAGCTCGCAAGATCAAAAATTGGCTTATCAACTAACGGTATCTTTTCATTTATTACTTGTTGATACCCTGCTTGATATTGATATAATTGATCATCTTTGATGATCCCAACACTTATGGCTGGAACTTTTTCATCAGCGATATAGCCATCAACCATGTTATGTACTAATTGCATTAAATCTTTCATCTTTACCTCCAATTTCAGTATGTACATTGATTCAATATGAGAAAAAGCAAGCAATACCTTGCTTGCTTTAGCATAATTATCTCATGTAATAAGGTTTAACGTAAGCTGGAATCCCATCTTTATAAATTATCACTGGTTGTCCTTGAATCAAAGGACGCATATATTCATATGCTTCACAAGCGATCCCTTGATAATTTGGTAATATCCATTCAATCGGGAAATTCTTAACATGATTAGCTACGTTTTTAGCTTCTGTCGTAAAGAATTCAACATCATATTCCTTAGTATCTTTACGTTTTACACCTACCATATGTCCAGTAAATGTTTTGTCCATACTATGCATATGAGCAGACATTCCCAAGCTAAAAGATTCTTCAACATCAACTAATGATTGCTCAGAAGCATGACATCTTTGAGCAGTACTTAAATCTTGTACTTTACAACGACTGGCAGTTTTTGACATTAAGATCAAATCTCTAACCGCATTAGCTGCTCCACCTAAGATAGCATGGCCAAAGCCATCATTTTTAGCTTCACCAGCTGCTAGATATGTTCCATCGGCGTAGCGAGCTCCTTCACTTACAACAACATAACATTTATTCTTAGCTGCAATACATTTCTTTACTTCAGCCAAGAATACATCTTTATCAAATGGTTGTTCAGGTAAGATGACCAAGTCAACAATACCGCTTAAACAAGCACTAGCTGCTAACCAACCAGCATCACGACCCATTGTTTCAATGATAAATACTTCTTCTCTAGTATAGACATTGACATCAAGCCATGTTTGCATTGCCGTTGTCGCAATAAACTTAGCTGCACTAGCAAATCCAGGACAATGATCAGTAACCATTAGATCATTATCAACGGTTTTTGGACAGCCAACAAAACGACGATTAGTGATACCCTTTTTAGCTGCGTATTCACTTAATGCATAAACGGTATCCATCGAGTCATTTCCACCTGTATAAAATAAGGTTTCAACATCATATTTTTCCATTACTTCAAATATACGAATAAAATCAGCTTCATTTTCTCTTTTTAACTTATAACGACAACTACCTAATGCACTTGCTGGTGTTTGACGTAATATCCGGTTTTCCTCATCACTCATATTAGTCAGATCGACTAACATTTCTTGTAAAATTCCTTCAATACCATGCAATCCACCATATACTTTTCCATATATTGGATTGAGTTGATTAGCTTTAACTACTCCAGCTACAGTCGCATTGATGACAGACGTTGGTCCACCAGATTGCGCTACAATACAATTTGTCATATTTTATCTCCTTTGATTCACGATATGTATTATACAATAATTGACAGATAATTTAAACCTACTTAACGGCTTGTCTTACAAATCCTTCACTATTGTCTAATCTTTTTAAAGCATCCTCTTTACTACAACCAGTTAAGATCATAACAATGGCTGCTTTTGGATAATTATCACTTAAAGCGTAGTATTTTTCAGCGGTTTCATAATCACACTCTGTTGCCATCATGATGATTCTCTTACTACGTTCGACTAGTTTTAAGTTAGTAGCTTTAACATCAACCATTAAATTACCAAACACCTTACCAATACCGACCATACTGGCGGTTGACAACATATTTAAGATAAGTTTTTGACTGGTTCCAGCTTTTAATCTTGTTGAACCAGTCAAGACCTCAGGTCCATTGTCAACTTCGATCGCGATCTGAGCGTGCTTACTCATCTCCGCGTTTTTATTACATGATACGGAAACAGTAACTGCCCCAACTTGTGTAGCATAATCTAAAGCACCGATCACATAAGGAGTCCTACCACTGGCAGCTAAACCGACAACAACATCTTTATTACTAAGGTTAATCTCTTTAAGATCACTAACTCCTAGTTCTTGAGAATCTTCAGCCCCTTCTTTAGCCTTTAAAAAAGCGCTTGGACCACCAGCGATCAAACCAATAACTTCATCAGTTGTTCCAAATGTTGGCATACATTCTGCTGCATCGATCACACCTAATCTGCCTGAGGTGCCTGCCCCCATAAAAATCAAGCGACCTTCTTTTTTCAAAGCTTTAATGATTGCTTCTACGGCTACTGTGATCTGTGGCAGAGCCTCTTTAACAGCTAACGGAACTTTTTGATCCTCTTCATTCATGATCGTAAGTAGTTCACTAGCACTAAGCTCATCTAAATTCATTGTCTTATCATTACGTTTTTCTGTTTGTAGATTGTCGATCTTTACCATACCTTATCCTCCTATATAGATTATAATGGTTTATCTTGAATTAATAAACTTTATTGATAATATTCTTCCCAATTCTTTAGTAATCCTTCGATCTCATTATGAACAAGATCAATTTCTTCATCCAGCTGATTCATTTTTTGATAATCATGATAGTAGTCAGGATCAAATCTTTTCTCTCTTAGTAAAGCTAACTCTTGCTCTTTCTCGGCAATCTTTTTTTCCAACTTAGCTAATTCTTTGGTATCGTTTGTTTTTGATACTTTCTTTTTTTCTTTTGTTTGTTTATCACTCGTTTGTACAATTACAGGTGATACCGATTCCTTGTTAGTATATTCATCATAGTTCAATTGATAATAGATCGCTTGATCTTCATCGATCACTAAGATTGAGGTAGCTATTTTTTTAATAAAATAGCGGTCATGTGACACAAACAAGATTGTCCCACTATAATCCGATAAAGCTTCCTCAAGCGCTTCTTTTCCTAAGATGTCTAAATGATTAGTAGGTTCATCAAGGATAAGAAAATTGGCTTTTTTTAACATCAATTTAGCCATTGCCAATCTTACTTTTTCACCACCGGATAATACTTGAACCGATTTAAACACATCATCATTAGAAAACATGAAATTACCCAAAGTTGTTCTAACAGTTGTTTTATCTAAATTGGGAAAATCATCCCACAGCTCATCCAGTACTGTCTTATTACTGTTAATTTGGGCTAGTTCTTGATCAAAATATCCTATTTCTATTTGATGTCCTAATAAGGCGGTTCCAGATAGCGATGGTATTTTATTGACTATCGATTTGATCAATGTTGATTTACCCGTGCCATTTGCGCCAATTATGGCTAAACGATCACCGGCATTGATCATTAAGTTAACACAACATAAAGGACGATCATAACCTACAGTATAATCTTTTAAAACTAATACTCTTTTTCCTCCTTTGATATTGGGTTGAAAATGGGCATGAAAGTTACGATTATCCGCTTTGGAAATTTCTATTTTATCCATCCGATCTAAGTATTTGATCTTTGATTGAGCAAACGCTGCTTTATTTTTCTTATATCGGAATTTTTCAATCAACGTTTCTAATCTTTCAATTTCCAACTGTTGATTTTTATACGCTTGTTCAAGTTTTTCTGTCTGTAATCTTTTTTCATTAACATAAGCAGTATAATTACCAACATATTTAGTCATTTTAGTAAACTCTAGTTCATAAACAACATCTGTAACAGCATCCAAGAAAGCTCGATCATGCGATACTAAGATGAT
The DNA here is from genome assembly GCA_964501425.1 of uncultured Erysipelotrichaceae bacterium. Classification (GTDB taxonomy): domain Bacteria; phylum Bacillota_I; class Bacilli_A; order Erysipelotrichales; family Erysipelotrichaceae; genus JAQUCI01. The sequence continues at coordinate 3,809 of CAZCSQ010000040.1, read as the reverse complement.
TGCTTTGGGATATGCTTTAAGATAACCTTCTAACCATTCGATCGTTTTAAGGTCTAAGTGATTTGTTGGTTCATCTAGTAATAAGATATCTGGTTTACTTAATAATAGTTTTACAAAAGCGATACGCGTTTTTTGACCACCTGAAAAGGTACCGATCGATCGATAAAGGTCCTCTTCCACAAAGCCAAACTTACTAAAGACTGTTTTGATCTCTGTTTGAAAATTATAACCATTTAACTGTTCAAACTGATTTTGTAAGTTCGCAAAGCGAGCTAGTACTTTTTCTGAATGATCAGTCTTCATTATGATACTTATTTCTTCAATTTCTCTTTGAATTTCAATAACATGAGCATAGACGGTCATGATCTCATCTAGTACTGATCTTTCGTAATCAGCGAAAGTTGTTTGTGCTAAATAACCAATTTCTATGTCACTAATTTTATGTATCTGTCCTTGGTCAAGTTCTTCATTTTGGGTGATCACTTTCAAAAGTGTCGTTTTCCCTGAACCATTTCGACCAACGACAGCTATTTTTTCGGTGTTTTTGACTTCAAATTGGATATCTTTAAAAATCAAATTGGCACCAAAATACTTTGTTCCTTTGTTGATCTGATATAACATAATATCTCCTTAATCAATAATATTTAAATATAAAGCAATAGCTTCAGCCGTCTTGATCCCATAATCTTGATAGCTTGTTTTCCACTTTTCAGCTTCAGTTGGATTGCTTATATAGATATATTCTATTGTAAATGCTTGGATACCATATGTTTCATCTTTGGCAAAACTCGCATTTAACTCTTGTGCTAAATCACTAAAAGTCCCAGCTGCTAAGATGCGACCACCACTTTCACGGATGACCATACGTCCATCATAACCATTGATTTTTCCACTTGCTAATACACCAGGTATCCTACCACTACCACGATATCCTGTTGAGACAAGATTGGTATTGTCAAGTAAATAACTATAAATAGCGTTAGCCATTTTACTACTTGTAAAAGATGAATGCACTATTTGAGTACCTTCGATATTGGGATTTGAGGCTACTCTCATTTGTAGATCAATATAGTATTTAGCTTTAGCTTTATAGGCTCTATCTAGTCTTCCATCTTCTCCATACGTATCAACAACTTCAGTAGGGTCACTTCTGGTCACTAATACTTTTAAACCATAACTCTCTAGTTCATCTTTGATGACCAACGCTAGTTTATAGGTTTCGTCGGCTTCAAGCAGTCCATTAGCTCTACCACCATATTCGACATAATTACCTGTATCTTTACTGCTGTGTCCTGGATCTATGACAATATCATAGATTGTATCAGGTACAGTTTCACTTTTTACTTCAATAAAAAGATAGTTTCGATCAAGTGATTCTTGTTGTTGGTCATTACTGAAAAACTCAGCGTCAGCTATCAATCTAATTTGCTTACTTTCACCGTTTCGTCTGACTGTATAAAAGATATCGTCGATCTTAGTTTCACTATAAGCACTACGTTGTGTTAGATCATAAACTATCTTGACACTATAAAATCCATCTTCTAGTACTTCTATTGGAATCTGATTATCAATATTACCATCGATCAAATAGACCATTTCTGCTTTTGTACACATATTGGTCAAGATCAATGTTCGACCAATGATATCATCTCTTTTTGTGATGTCATACGGTTTATTGAATAGATTGAGATTTTCACCATAATAAAGATAATCACTGATCTCATATACATGCTCATACTCATCTTCGTGAATCAAAGCTAGTGTATCTTTATAGTCAAGATTGCAGATAGTGAATATACCTTCTGCCTTTTGATCTTCAATATTTCTAAAATGATTGAATAGATAGCCACCGATAATAAAGACCAACAAAAAAGCCCCAATAAATAATATTGATAGTTTGATCTTTTCTTTTCTTTCATTCTTATAATACTTAGGCACGCTTAATCCCAACTCTTTCCAGTTGTTATTTTAACATAGATCAATAAACATAAAAAGCGCTGTTGCGCTTTCTAGAATATTAAATTCTTTGGTGTTCTGGCAAAAGGAATAACATCTCTAATGTTAGTAATACCAGTTAAATACATTAAGAATCGCTCAAAGCCAAGTCCAAACCCAGCATGTTTAACGCCACCATAACGACGTAGATCAAGATACCATTGTAATGACTCTTGATCGATGTTTAACTCTTCCATACGGGCTTGTAATACATCCAGACGCTCTTCTCTTTGTGATCCGCCAACAAGTTCTCCAACACTTGGCACTAACAAGTCACAAGCAGCGACTGTTTTGTTGTCATCATTGTTCCGCATATAGAAAGCTTTGATCTCTTTAGGATAATCCGTTAAGAATACAGGACCATTAATGATCTTTTCACAGATATAACGTTCATGTTCAGACTGTAAATCACTTCCCCATTCAACTGGATATTCAAATTTCACAGTAGCATCTTGTAAGTACTTGATTGCCTCACTATAAGTCATCCGTACAAAAGCTGAATCTCTTACTTTTGTTAATCTTTCTAATAATGATTTATCAAACATCTCATTGAAGAACTTCATTTCTTCAGGACAGTTTTCTAATACGTAATTAATACACGATTTGACCATATCTTCGATCAAATTCATATCATCTTCCAAGTTAGCAAAAGCAATTTCTGGCTCGATCATCCAAAATTCACTAGCGTGGCGAGCTGTATTGGAGTTTTCAGCTCTAAATGTTGGGCCGAATGTATAGACATCTCTAAAAGCTAGCGCAAAAGCCTCTGCTTGAAGTTGACCAGAAACCGTTAGACAAGCATGTTTACCAAAAAAATCTTCATCATACTTTCCATCATTTCTTGTAGTGACAGTAAACACTTCACCAGCGCCTTCAGCATCATTACCCGTTATTATCGGTGTATGAACATAAACGAAACCTTGATCTTGGAAAAATTCATGAATAGCCATTGATAATACCGAACGCACCCTAAATAAAGCACTAAATGTATTAGTTCTAGGTCTTAAATGTCCGATTTCTCTTAGATACTCAAATGAATGACGTTTCTTTTGTAAAGGATAAGAATTATCACAACTTCCTTCAAGGATAACTTCTTTAAGCTGTAATTCAAAAGGTTGTTTGTTTTCAGGTGTCATGATAAATTTACCTGTCACAGTTAATGCTGTCCCAGTTAAATACTTCTCGATCGTCGCAAAGTCTTTATTGTCTAAGTTATAAACTAATTGGCAATTGCGAAAATAAGTTCCATCATTAAATTCGATAAAGCCAACACTACCATTTGAGCGGTTAGTTCTAACCCAACCTTGTAACTGGACATACTCAATTTGATCCAACTCTACACTGTTGCCATCCGCTACCATTTCATAAAGCTCTCTAATTGTCATAAATGAGACCATATTTATATCCTCCTATAAACAAAAAAACGTCCCTGAGGAACGTTTAAACACGCGGTACCATCCTAATTCACTAACATAGTGCACTTTGATACGTTAACGCCGTAATACGTGATCGTCTACTATTATTCTCCGATCAAACTCAAAGGGTGTTTCCATTTAGCATATCAATATCGGTCTTGCACCATACCCGATTCGCTTTGATCAATATTACTAATGCTTCCCTTATCACTGTTGTTCAATAAAATTGGTAGAAAATACAAGCTCTTGGATAGCTGAAACAACATCGATCGCCTTGACAGTAACATTCTTTGGTACACGAATATGTTCATTGCTAAAATCTACCAAGCCAATAATACCACAATCAACTAACTTGTCAACTGTTTCCTGGATGTTCTGACTGATAGTCAAGATAGCAAT
>CAZCSQ010000039.1:0-12159 GCA_964501425.1 uncultured Erysipelotrichaceae bacterium | reverse complement strand
TATTTATAGAAGGTATCTATCATATGTATAAAAAATAAGAAGCTAAGCTTCTTATTTTACTTTAGAATGACTTGAGAAATATACCTTACCAATTTGGGGTTCAATCCCTTTATATTCAAATAGCTCTGATACTGTTACAAGCTGATAGCCCATGTCGATCAGTTTAGGAACAATCACTTTTGTGGCTTCAGCTGTACTATTGAACAGATCATGCATCAAAACAATATCGCCATCCTTCACTACATTGACAACGGCGTTATAGGTACTTTCGCTGTTATGTGTATACCAGTCTTTAGTATCAACAGACCAATTAACAAGCGGATAGCCACAATTGTCTTTAACAAATTGATTGTAACGACCACCAGTTGGTCTTAATAATTTAATCTGATAATTACCAATATATTTGTCAAGATCACTTTGAACATAACTCAGTTCATTATTAAGATCTTCTATACTCAGTTTGCTTAATTGATATTTATGCGTATATGAATGATTGCCAAGTTCATTGCCATAAGTGATCATTGTTTCAATAGTTTGCGCATACTTATTGATTCGATTACCCACAATAAAGAACGTTGCAACACTGTCATAATCATACAAAGTATCAAGTATTTGATCAGTAACCTTACTATAAGGTCCATCATCATAGGTCAAAGCGATCATTGGTAGGTCTGGATCTAAATAACGTAGTGTACTATTTTTGATCAATGATGGTTCGATTATCGGATCAGATAATAAGGTAGTTTTTAAGAAATAGTTTAGTTCTTTCAGTGAAAGACTGATCATGATCAAACCTTGATCTTCACTTAAAAGTTTATTTGAATCATAAAACAATCTTAACTGATCATTATCTAACACAAAATGATCAAAGTTAACGTATCCAAGTTTTGTATTAAGATAGAAGTCCTTATGCAAACGATAATTTAAATCAGAATCTTCTTTGAGTGTTTTCCTAAGTAAAGCAGTCAGACCTCTAACATAATCCCCTTGAAAAAGATCCGCTAATAAAACTCTTTGGCCACTAACAAGATCATATGTAAGTGTCTGATCAATCACTGGTTGAAGTTTGTCAACGCTATCGGCTTGGCTACTTAAAAAGACAATACTGACATATTGATCAGATACATAGTAAACATCATAATCTAAATAATATATTTCATATTGATCATCAGCATTTTCTATCATTTCATCAACAATAACTTTAAGATCATTTGTGATCTCTTCATTTTTTATGATTGGGTAAAAAGCAGCGATAATCTTATTATCTTCTTCTTTTAAAATTGACAAATGATCACTTTGATTTTTGCTTGTAGCGATTTCCTTAGGTATCTTACTTTCAGTAAGATTACCGCATGAAAGTAAACACAAAACTCCCACGATCATCATTAACAAAATAACGATCAATGAAAGCATAATTCTATATCTTTTATTACTAGCGATTACCATCTTGTTCATTGTTTATCACCTTCAGTAAGTATTCGGCAGCTAGTGCTAGAGCATCATGGTCTTTATCTTTGATTCCCAACTGAGTGTAAACCTCACCTAACATTATCTGATTCTCTTGCATTGTCTTAAACATTTCTTTGATCAATATCATACACTCTTTTTCACGTTGTACAGGCCCAAATGGATTAGCGAAGAAGGTTGTTGATAGCCCTGTTTCAGATGTTGTTCCTAAGGCAAATCGTTTCCCCTCACAAAAAGTATCCATCGCTTCAGTGACTGTGTCAAATTCTCTGCCCCCAATTTTTTCAGTGTAATTGTTGGCATACATAAACATATCTACAACATGATCACTTACGACATCTTCATAACTAACTACCGGAATGACAACTCGAGCATTACTAGTTTCAGGATTAAAGAAAACACTTCGATCCATTTCACGATATGCGCTACCTTTCTCAAGATCATCTAATCGGACAAAAGCGCCAATTTCTGTTCCTTGAGCATACACTTGACCATCTTTAATATGTAATGATCCCATATCATCAAAGATAACTTGTGTGGAGATAATATCTTTGAATCCTAAGTTCTGGATCGCTTCGATCGTTTCCGACTTACCAGCACCAGAATCACCAATAAAGATGATCCCCTTTGTTTCGCCACTAGCTAAAGTAATATTGATCATTGATCCATGTAATGGTAACCATCCTTTTTGGATCATCGCTAAATTATGGAGAGTCAAAGCCATTTTCTTAAGATAGCCAAAGTATTCAATCTCTGACTTGTATGAGACATTACCAACCCATATTTCATTTTCAATATCGTGATGGAAGGTACATTCTTCTTTATCATCTTTATTACCAAACAGTAAGATCCCATCTGGTTTTTTATTATAACATTCTTTATCTAAGGCTAACTCGAATAAGTTGGCCATGGCTAAACCTGAAAAGATATAATCGCAATGGAAATAGATAAAGGTCAATAAGCTACCAATTTTTGCTGGATAACAGAACCATTCATCTTTATCTGGATTAAATGTATTGACGGCATTCGTGTCTATCTCTTGGAATGTTCCAGAGCGCTTGTTACTAGCTGGATGTAATAACAGTGGAGTTCTTAACATGACAGAATCAATAAAGGGTAAACCCTTTAATGCTTCATAACCTTTTGGTACTGACCAACGATAGTCTCTTACCACCATACTAGCATTACTACCAGCATTCAATTGACGATAAACATTGTTTTTTCTTCCTTGAACATTCTCTTCAATACGACGATATAGAGATAGCATCAATTGATTAAATTTATTATCAGCGTCAATAAAGTTAGCCAATTGTAATCCTTGTTTAGCTTTCGTAGATATCATCGTACAACGCTGCAGTTTACGCCAAAAGTTATAAAAATTCTCAACAAAGGCGATCATAAAGCGTCGTTCAAGTAAGTAATCACTATCAATCTCACTCACATCAATAATACACAAGAGTTTTAATAAATGAATCATCTGTTTGATAGCTTTATCATCAGTTTTATCATTGATAAACCACCGATATAATTTTAGATCATTATTTCTTAAGTGTTCTATATAACACTGTAAAACAAAATAAAAATTATCACTGGAAATAACCTCTTCAATCGTTTGATAATAAGTAGTCGAAAAATTAATCAAGACAGTATTGTTTTTAATATACAAAGATTTCATTGGTTACCTCATTTCTGTTGTTGTCTCATTATCTCAAATGCAATAACACTAACAGCACTACTGGCATTTAATGAATTTCTAAAGTTGTCTGCGTAAGGAATATAAATGTTTTGGTCACTATTATCTAAAACGATCTTTGATAAGCCTCTTTTCTCACCACCGATTGCCAATAATAGGGGACGATCATACGTATATTGATAGATGCTTGTCGCTTCTTTGCGACTAGCACAAAGAAGTGTATGACTTTGTTTGATAACGGCTATAGTTTCAGCTAGATCATTTGCGACATAGATTGGTAGATACTCACTTGCCCCACTACTACTTTTGGTAACGGTTGCGGCACTATCCAACCAGTTTCTCTCTCCTACGATCACTCCATCACAGCCAGCTGCCAGTAAGCTTCTTAAACAATATCCGAAATTAAAAGGATCTTCAATACCTTCTAATAAACAAAGAAACTTTGAACTTAGTAATTGATCAAGCTCATCATTTCGACGATCACCACCATAAAGAATAACACCACCATGGCTTGAACCAGCACATAAGGCATCTATGTCTTCACGTTCTGCTTTTTCAACACTTATCCCTAATTCATGCGCTTTCGCTATGATAAAAGACGTATCTTTATCATGTTTTTTCTTATCGATCACAATCTTTTCGATTGGTCTTTTATTAGCCAACATTACAGCTTTCACACTGATAGAACCTTCAAAAATCATGTGCGCTCACCTCTTCTTAACATATCATCAATGTTAACCTTGTAAGGAACAGTTATCCATACTTTTTGCATTGGCCGATTACATACTCTCAAAGCTTGACCTTCTTCATCTGTTATGTCATTTATCACAAAAGTCTTATTCATATCACATTGACTTAATATTTCAACTAGATCACCTTTTTCAAAACGATTTCGCACTTCCAATAATAAGCGATCCTTTTCAACATCAATTATTGTACCTAAATACTCTTGTGAAGCTGTAACCTGTCTTAAAGCTGCTTGGGGATCCTCTTGCGGCAAGCCTTCAAGATAACCACTTGATGCTAACCGATTTTCAGCTTTAGCTATTTCTTTTTTATACCAATTTATTCTTTCCTCAGTAATCATTTTTTCTTGATAGTATTCATCAATTAATAAACGATATGTCTTAACAACCGCAGCGATATAATAAGCAGACTTCATTCGACCTTCGATCTTTAGACTAACAATACCCATATCGATCAAAGACGGAATCTGCTGTAAAGCGATAAGATCAGTGGCGGCTAAAGTAAACAACCTTTCCGATGTTGTAAGTTGTTTTTCATGATCATATAAATGATAAAACCACCGACAAGAATGAGCACAACCTCCACGATTAGCATCACGCAGAGTCATGAAATTACTGATCGTACATCTACCAGAATAATTAGCGCACATTCCACCATGAATAAAGACCTCTAAAGGAAGACTGCTATTTTTGTTGGTAAGTGCTATTTCTTTCATTGATAGTTCTCGAGCTAAGACAACCCGATCTACCCCAAGATCTTTATAAAAAGCAATCGCTTGTGAATTAGTAACCGACTGTTGAGTACTTAAATGAACTTCCAGTTTAGGTGCCACTCGTTTAGCGACCTTAATGATCTCAACACTACTACAGATTACCGCACTTACCCCTATCTGTTCTAGTTGTTTAAGATATTGATCAACACCTTGTAAATCTTCTTGATGAGGTATTATATTTACAGTTACATAGATCTTAGCTTGATACTGTTTCGCAAATAATACCGCTTCTTCAATATCGGCGATATCAAAGTTACTAGCACGAGAGCGAAGTGAAAAACTCTTCCCTCCAATATAAACGGCATCAGCACCATATTTAATAGCGATCTTCGCTCTTGTTAAGTCTCCAGCTGGAGCCAATAGTTCAATTCTACTCATAATGTTGTCTTCTCATACAAAAAACCAGTGCTAAAATTGATGTTAGGATAAGTATCCTTGATTGTTTTTTCCAACGTGTAAACGTCTTCTTCCATAATAGCTCTTTGATAAATATCAATCATCATAAAATAGAGCTCATCATCAATAAAACCACGCTCTAATCGCATCGTTTTTAAATAGCCTGTTAGTTTCTTTAATTCTTTGATACACCAAAAGACATATGGACTATAGGTATATGTTCCATGATCATCTTCATTGATATAGAAACGTTCATTGCGGCTTGCCTCTTGGGCTTGAATATCTGATCGATCATGTAAACTCTCATTTAAAAAAGCTTTTTGATAACCACTTAACATCAAGCGACGACTACGACTCATTCGCAAATAACCAAAGCCAATCATTTCAGATCCGTCAGTATTACTTTGAATCAATTCAAAGATCTTATCATATGTTAATTCCTTAGCGATCACACAACGCGCTATATTAAGCTGCAAGTAAGTATTAAGATCTTCACTATTGGTGATCGTTGTTTCTGGATCATAGATCAACCTGTCAAGGGCACCATATTGCTTAGTAAGCTGATAAACAGCCATATCTGCGAAATAGATACCATCAATCTTTAGTTCGATCAGTCTTTTCAAATATAAAGATAATTGATCTAATTCATTTTCATAAAAAAGCACATCACAGCGCACAAACAATTTCATGTTGTGAGCATGAACTATTTCTATCGTTTCTTCGATCAAAGCTAGATCATTATATTTTGGCACATAGGTTGAATATTTTGGATCATTAATGATCAATCCAAAGACCCCTTGTTTAGCAAACTTTTCAATTTCCGTATTATCTTTCAATGTACAAATAAAGTCGATCATTTTATCCCCCATTACCAACTCATTATAGCATAAAGACGGTTTACTAATAGTGAGAAAAAAGCGATAATAGAATAGGTGATAAACATGAATGAAAAACCTTCAGTAAAACAACTACAAGCAGAAATAAAATCATTTTGTGATGAACGTGATTGGCAACAATTCCATCATCCCAAAGATCTAGTTATGGGAATGAGTATCGAAGCTAATGAGCTACTAGACATCTTTCGCTTTAAAAAAGAAGAAGAACAATCCTTGATCCTTCAAGATAAAAAAGAAGCCATAGCTAATGAATTAAGCGACGTCTTCTTTTATGTATTAAGATTTGCCCAACTATATGATATTGACCTGATCGAAGCTTTTAAACATAAGATGAAGATCAATGCTAAACACTATCCAGTTGATAAAGCCCACGGCAATAATAAGAAATATACTGATATTTAAAATTTTAAGATAACACCCAAAATGCCAGCTATCGCAATATAGAATATAGGGTGTTTTTTAAACTTATTAGTAAAGAATAATAATAAAATAAAAATAATGATTGGTACTACCTTAAATATATCAATGATGTTTAAGGTGCTTTGGTATAATTCAAGATCAAATAGTGCTGTTTTCATGATCGAAAGACCTGCAAAGGCAATCAAAGCTGCCACCGCTGGACGAATACCATAAAATGCACTAGTGATCAATTTACTATCTTTATACTTCTCAAAACCCTTAGCTAAAAAAGTACTGATCACAACACTTCCAAAAGACATTGCTAAACTAGCCAAGACACCACCTAAGACACCACCCGCAACCATACCGGCATAAGTAGCCATGTTTATCCCAATAGGACCTGGTGTTGATTCGCTGATCGCGATCATATTGATCAATTCCGGAACGGTAAACCACGGATACTTTTCAGCTATTTGGAATAAAAATGGTAAAGTAGCTAAACCACCACCAATAGAAAACAAACCCGTTTTAACAAACTCATATATTAATTGTAAATAGACCATTAGCGTTTTCTCCCTATCAATATACTAAAGATAAAGGCGGCGATAATGACCCATATTGTTGGAATATCAAAGACAAGCAACACGATCAAAGTCACAATAAAGATACCTACTGTTATCTTATCAACGATACTAGTTTTTAACATCTTAACGACCGCATTAAGGATGATTACCGCTACCGCTATCTGGATACCACTAAAAGCTGATTCAACAATTGGTAAGGCACTGTAACGTTGGATTAATCCGGCCAATACTATAATGATCAGAATCGATGGAGATATCATCCCTAAAGCAGCTGAAACTCCACCAAAGACATTAGCCACTTTATAACCAATATAAGTAGAAGTATTAATAGCGATAATCCCTGGTGTACATTGGCTTATCGCATAATAATCCATCATTTCTGTAACACTTATCCAACCTTTTTTATCAACAGCTTCTCTTTCTAAAATTGGTAACATCGCATACCCACCACCAAAAGTAGAAATACCTATCTTAAAAAAGCTAGTATACAACTCCCACAATTTACTCATACAACCTCCTAATCATTACAACTGATGCATTTTACATGTCACCAACAACTTTAACGGATATCAATAAATAATTCAACATTTTTACACAACAATATCTTATGTCCATTCTTTATTATACAAGATTTGATCATTAGTATAAGAAATGTCTATGTTATATTTTTACTCAAAACGCTCTTTTTTTTCGCAACGTGTTTGATTGAATTCGCCATTTCATTAGACTATCATGAATTTATAAGGAGGATGTGATCATTATTTTTGCGATCGTGATCATTTCCTTCAAATCATTACCATCAACATTACATCGATGGTCAATAACACACCATAAAGGAGGCATGGATGAAAAACGAATACATCGCTACTGTAATCAAGCTACTCACAGAAATTGAAGTTAAAGAAGAAGAAAACATAACTAAAGCGGCCCAATTGATCGCTGATTCGATCATGAATGATGGGATTATGATCGCGTTTGGATCAGGTCATTCAAGGGTTGGCGCTAAAGAAATCGTTAGTAGAGCCGGAGGTCTTTTTCCAGCTAAAGAAATTAAAGACCCAGCGGAAGGTATTTTTGAAAAGTTTGAAGGGGTCGGACTTGTTTTAGTCAAACGCGTTGAGATAAAACCAGAAGATGTCTTGATCCTTATTTCAAACTCTGGACGTAATCCAGTGAGTATCGAAATAGCTATCGAAGCGAAAAAAATCGGAGCAAAGATTATCGTCGTAACGGCACTTGATGCTTCAAAGAAATTGACCTCAAGACATAGTAGCGGTAAACTACTGTATGAATTCGCTGATGTTGTTTTAGACCTACACTCAATTGAAGGAGATGCCGCAATTGAGGTCGAAGGAGTAGAAGGAAGAATCTGCGGTACCTCTACTATCACGACTGTCGCCCTACTACAAAGTGTTGTCCTTTACGCGGTTAAGATCATGGTAAGTAAAGGCTTTAATCCACCAGTTAGAATTAGTGCCAATCTTGACGGAGGAGCAAATCGGAGCGCCGAAATCGAAAAGAAATACGCTCACCGTATTTATCGTATCTAGTAATTTTACAGCAGTAGCTAATACTACTGCTTTTTTTATGGTAAAATACTATATAATATAACAAAGAAAGAAGTGATCTTATGCACTATATTGATCTTAGAAGTGATACTGTAACCAATCCTACATTAGCCATGAAAGAAGCGATGAGTGCGGCAGTCGTCGGTGATGATGTCTATCATGATGATCCAACAATGATAGAGCTACAAACACTAGCCGCCAAAATGCTTGGTAAAGAAGCGGCTTTATTTGTGCCAAGTGGAACCATGGGTAACCAACTTTGTATCATGACTCATACTAAAAGAGGTGATGAGATCATCACCAATGCCAATAGTCATATCATCGTTCATGAAGCTGGCGCAATAGCTGTACTATCACAAGTAAATACTCATCAAGTCTATAATGATACGGATATGATCTACCCCAGTGACATCATTAATGGTTATCGACCCGATGATGTCCACGCTCCAAGAACGACATTAGTCTGTCTAGAGAACGCTTTAAGTAATGGCACAGTTGTTCCACTTGATATCATGCAAGAAGATTATAAGACAGCGAAAAGCCTAGGATTAAACGTCCATCTAGATGGAGCGCGACTTTTTAACGCCGCTACATACCTCAATGTCAATCCAAAAACAATCGCAGCTTGTGCTGACAGTGTGATGTTTTGTATATCTAAAGGTCTATGTTCTCCTGTAGGTTCTTTAATATGTGGTAGTAAAGAATTCATCAAACAAGCGGAACGTAATCGTAAACTGTTGGGTGGCGGAATGCGCCAAGTGGGTTTTTTAGCAGCCTGTGGTCTTGTCTCATTAAATGAAATGACCAAAAGACTAGCTGATGATCATCAACTAGCCAAACACTTAGCCCACAAACTAAATCAATTATCAATGATTGAAATAAATGAAGAAAAGGTCCAGATAAATATGGTCTTCTTCAAGATAAATACACAACAATTTGATCATCAAGCTTTCTATGACCATTTATTGGTAAAAAGAATTAAGATTAATCCCATCGATAATGGTTATTATCGTTTTGTAACCCACAATGATATAAACCAAGATGATGTTGATTATGTAATAAAAGTAGTTAGTGAATACCTAATATAAAAAGATGTCTAAGAAAACTTAGACATCTTTTCTTAAGATCATCTGAACCGCTTGGGCAAAGCTTTCTACAATATGATCAGCGTGTTTGATCACATCTTGATGGCCACTAGCCATCGCAAAACTTAATCCTGTCTTTTTAAACATAGATATATCATTAGGCGAATCCCCAACAGATGCGACCTGTTCTTTTTCATAGCCTAACAGCTCGATCACTTCCGCAACTGTTTTACCTTTATCAATCCCCTTGGGGGTTACATCAACAAGATTCTTAGAAGACTGATTAAACTCAAAATACTCACCAAAACGGTTTTTTAGATCATTCATGGTGATGATCACTTCAGCTTCCTCATCACATGAGACAACAAATCGGTTGATCCTTATCTCTTTTTTTAGTAAAAACTCAGCTAAACTGATTGGTTGATAAACATCTTTATAACGAGTCTTTATTAATGTATCATAACGATATTCTTGACCATCAATTGAACTAGCCTTGATATAGATGTGCGGATATGTCTTAACAACATACTCATAGGTCTTTTTCATGGCGTCATTATCAATTAAATGCGAAATGATCTGTTTATTATCTATTATCGCTGTTGAACCATTGGCTCCGATAACATCGGTACTAACCCCATACTCATTTAAGCAATTTATGATAAATCCATGATCACGTCCACTAGCGACGATCAGTTTAATACGATTGGTCGCTAGTAATTTGATTGCTTGCAGATCACTTTCTGAAATAAATGTGTGGTGTCCATCATATGTTAATAATGTATGGTCAAGATCACTAATCAATAGTCTAATCATATCAATCACCTTTTCAATAAGTAATATTCTACCATAATATTGATAAATATATTTAAGAAGTTCATAATATTACTATGAAACCAAATCTTATCAATTTACCAGTTACGATTATCGCTGTAAGTAAAAACCGAAGCAAAGAAGATATCAAACGCCTTTATCATCAAGGCTTTACAATTTTTGGTGAAAATCGCATTCAAGAACTATTATCTAAAGTGGATATCGCTTTGCCTATTACGTGGCATATGATTGGTCATTTACAGAGCAACAAGGTCAAGCACGCTGTTCAGTACACCACATTGATCCATTCTGTCGATAGTATCAAACTCTTACAAGCGATTGATAAAGAAGCTTATAAACAAGCTAAGATCATGAACGTCTTAATTCAGATCAACATCGCCAAAGAGAAAACTAAACACGGGATATATGAAGATGATTTATTTAGCTTGATCGATCAAGCTAAAGATTTATCAAATATCATGATCAACGGTATAATGGTCATAGGTCCTGATACAGATGAGCAAACTAAGATAAAAGAAGTTTTTAATAAAGCTTATAACCTCTATCAGGCATTAGAAAAGGTAAAGCAAAACAATCTTGATATTAAATATCTTTCAATGGGGATGAGTAATGATTATCAAATAGCGATTGAGAGCGGCAGTAATATGGTTAGGATTGGTCGATTACTATTTGAAAATTACTAATAAATTGAATAAAAGCGCAAGGTACTTCGTAGTCCCTGCGCTTTTATTATCATCATTTTTAAGTTAACAACCCCAATTATTTCTAATATCAATCAAAAAACAACCATCCCAATAAGACATAGATCAAATTCAGTGCTAAGTTATCGATCGCCAACATTGTAAACAATTTAGTAACGATAAAATATTGAAAATAACCAAGTTGATAAAACACCAGATAACTAAAGATAAAAGCAATGATCAGTTTCTTTAGCCAAGTCTTGTATCGTCTTTTTGGTTGAATACTAATACCAAAGACAAACATAAATAAGGCTTGGACAACAATGATCAAGACCGTATTATCAGTCAGATTACCAATGAGGTCAATCAACCAACTACCAACGATGATCACTACCAGTGGCAAGATATACTTAAAGAAGGTCTTTGACATTAGCGAACCTTCCCTTTCTCAAAGCGATAACGAATTAGTCCCCCGATATAAAAACCTAATGAAGGAGTTATCGCACTTAAGATAAAGATCAAGTTTTGACCATCAATCTTTAGACTAACATTATTAAAGGCTAAAGCATTGGGATAATTGAATAAGACATAATATACCCAAGCGTTAGTAACAATACGATAAGAAACTAATACAAAGCAGATCGCGTAAACAACTAACAGAACGATCATAAAGTAAAAACCTGCTTCAAGTAAAGCCTTTGAAACTCCTCTTAGACTATTTTTACCTAAAACATATAAGTAACCAGCAATCATGTACAAAGGCACAGCGATTAACGTTGAGACGATCACAAATACGTATGGTTGACCTTCCGTATAAAGAAAGCTTAACGGATGGGTTACACCAAAGACCAAACCGGCAAATACCGATATGATAAAATGCGCTAATATGATATTGATAAATGTATAAACTACATCTCTTTTATGCATATAACCACCCCTAACTACATTAACTATATGATATCATCATTTTTCCGTAAACTCTTTATTTTTTTGTGATCTTCTTTTTAACATGTCACGATAAGAGTAAACACAACCACAATA
>CAZCSQ010000038.1:0-12570 GCA_964501425.1 uncultured Erysipelotrichaceae bacterium | reverse complement strand
GCTAGAGCTAAATATATTGTGTTTCTAGCTTATAAATGCTATGATAATAACAGATTGGAGGCAAATCAATGAATGAAGTTTTGAATAAAAAAGCCTTGGCTGAAGTGTTAGCCACGAAATGTGACATGACAAAGAAAGCTGCTTTAGAAGTAGTTGATGTATTTTTAGATGAGATCGTTTCTACACTACAAGAGGGTGGCAAAGTCGATCTAAGTGGATTTGGCAAATTTGAGATCAAAGATAGAGCTGCTCGTTCAGGCATCAATCCTAAGACTAAAGAAGCAATTAAGATCCAAGCAACAAAAGTTGTCGGATTCAAAGCTGCTAAAGCCTTAAAGGAAGCTGTTAAGTAAACAGTCTAGAAATATTATAAAAAAAGGCAGATATTCAGTTATCTGTCTTTTTAATATAATATGGTACTTCGCATAATATATATTATGGAATATTTATATCATAAAACTTGATTAAACAAGGTATTCGATCAATGATACCCCATTGTCTGGCTTTTCAGTATTAAAATTATCTGATATTGTCATACCGATATCCGCAAATGTTTGTGATATAGGTAATAGACCAAATCCTTGATGACTTTCAGAATACATGATCAATGGAACCATCTCTCTAGTATGATCTGTTCCAATGTGTGTTGGATCATTTCCATGATCTGCTGTTAAGATCAATAGATCGTCCTTACGAAGCTTTTTCATAAGTTGACCTAATTGGACATCAAAGCTTTCTAATTCCTTCGCATATCCCTCAGGATTGCGTCTGTGACCCCATAACGCATCAAAATCAACAAGATTAACAAATAATAGACCAGTAAAGTCTTTATCCATCAATTCAATCGTTTGTTGCATTCCATGTTCATTACTTTTCGATTTATAAAACTCAGTAATACCTTCACCATCAAAGATATCGTTGATCTTACCAACACTAATCACATCAAGTCCTTTTTCTTTTAAGTAATCTAATGATGTTTTACCACTAGGTTTTAAGGCATAGTCATGGCGATTAGATGTTCTTTTAAATTCGCCCTTTTTCTTACCGATAAACGGTCTCGCGATTACCCTACCGACCTTCCATTTATCTTTCATAGTTATTTCACGCGCTATTTCACAAACACGATATAATTCATCAAGTCCAAAAGTTTCTTCACTACAAGCGATTTGTAAAACACTATCCGCTGAAGTATAAAGAATCATTTCGTTAGTTTGAATGTGTCTTTCTCCCAATTCTTCTATGATTTCAGTACCACTAGCCGAGTAATTTCCCATGGTCTTATGACCAGTTTTCGCTTCTAATTCATCAACTAATTCTTTGGGAAAGCCATTTTCGGTGAATGTAATAAAAGGTTTATCAATATAAAGCCCCATCATTTCCCAATGTCCAGTCATCGTATCTTTTCCAAGGCTTTTTTCTAACATCTTAGTATAGTAAGCCATGGGTGTCATCATGGGAACTACCCCTGGTACATTATGAAGGTTACCTAAGCCTAGTTTTTCCATGTTGGGTAAATTAACTCCATTAACAGCTTTTGCGAGGTTACCTAAGGTGTCTGTATTTAGATCACCATATTTCTCAGCATCAGGTGTTGCTCCTACCCCTACTGAGTCTAAAACAATCGTTATAATTCTTTGATATTTCATTTCTTATTGCTCCTTTTATTTCCGGGATGAAATCTATCATATGCTTTATGTAATTGATCTTTGTTAACATGCGTATAGATTTGCGTAGTTGATATGTCACTATGCCCTAGTAACTCTTGTACAATTCTAAGATCAGCATTATTAGCTAATAGATCACTTGCAAAGGTATGTCTAAAAGAATGGGGAGATAACTCAAGACTTATTCCTAATTCTTTCTCCTTAGATTTTAACATAACTCCAACATATTGACGAGTTAAACGATTACCCAAACGATTGATGAATAGATTTGATAATCCTTTCTTATTATAATGGACTCTGACCTCATCAATATAACGATCTAACAGTTTTGCTGAGTATTTAGCAATGGGAACTAGTCGTTCTTTATTACCTTTTCCAATGATCTTGATAAAACCATTTGCTCGATTATATTGATTTATGCTTAATGAACATAATTCACTCACACGTAAGCCACAAGCATATAATAATTCAAAGATTGTATGATGAAAAAGATCGACAGCGGTATCAGTAAAGCTATCAAAGAGAAGATCGAGATCCCTTTTATTAAAATATTTAGGTAAATATC
This sequence comes from uncultured Erysipelotrichaceae bacterium, assembly GCA_964501425.1. Taxonomy (GTDB): domain Bacteria; phylum Bacillota_I; class Bacilli_A; order Erysipelotrichales; family Erysipelotrichaceae; genus JAQUCI01. Next base: position 10,341 of record CAZCSQ010000038.1, on the reverse strand, counting down.
GTGTTTTTTGAATGGTATGAATGTTTACAGTTGGATCTTTGATCTTATTATTATGTATATTGATCGTTGAATGAAATGAACGTATAGAACTGATCATCCTTCCGACTGATGATTTACTTTTTTGTTGAAGTTGAGACATGATAAAAGTATAAATGTGTTCTTTAGTTATTTCTTCAACGTTATTAATATCGATTTCTTCAATATATATTAGATATTGCTTAAGATCACTTTGATAACTAGCTATCGAGGTTGATGCCATGGCTTTATTGATCGTAATCTCCGTTAAAAACAAATCAAAAGCATCTTTGATCAACATATTAATTCCTGATCAATCCTTGGTTATGTTCTAGTAATTCCAAAGCAGCTAAAAGTGATGTATCAGTTACTTTCCCAGTCGCTATCAAAGCTAATTCTTTGATTCGATCAGCTTTTTCCAACAAAGATATAGTACTTGTAGTTGTTGTTTCATTACTAACTTTAGCTACAAAATAATGATAATCGGCACATGCGGCAACTTGTCCTAAATGAGTAACAGCGAATACTTGAGCATTTTTAGCTAAGTAATGCATTTTGAGACCAATAGCGGTGGCTATACTACCACTTACACCAGAGTCAATTTCATCAAAAATGATCGTGTCTATCCCTTGTAAGTTATTAAAGATTGTTTTTAAACCGAGCATGATTCGGCTTAATTCACCACCGGAAGCTATCTTATTTAATGAGTTTAATGGTTGACCAACATTGGTTGATATTAAAAACTCTATGTCTTCAGTGCCGTGTGCACTAGGTGTTTGCTCATAAAAGCTTATTTCAAATTGGGTATTCGGTAGTTGAAGATCAATAAGTTGTTCCTTGACCGCTTCAATCAATAACTTAGCCTTTTCCTTTCTGATCAGACTCAGTTTGTTGGCTACTTCAAGATAAGAGTCTAAGGCCACATTTACTTCTTTTTGTGCTTTTAATAAATATTCTTGCCGATTATTGATCATCTCTAAGCGATCACAGATGGCTTGATATTTATCTTGGATCTTATTATAAGAATCACCATACTTACGATAAAGTTTGTTTATGAAAAATAGTCTTTCTTGAATTTGATTTAATTCATCCTCATCAAAGAAAAGTTCATCGAGATATCCTTCAAGTTGATTAGACAATTCCTCAACCTCAAAATAGCGATCTTTGAATTGTTGTGCAAGATCGATCATCTTTGTATCTTCATTTAATTCGCTCAGTAACTTATTAGCCAGATAATACTTCTCCAAGACCCCTTCTGATTTACTTATTAGTTCAACAGCTTCATTTAAGTTCTTACTTGTCTTTTCAAATGCAGAAATCTGTTTTTGCCGGCTCGTTAATTCTTCATATTCGCCATCATAGAGATTGGCTTTTTCAATTTCTGTTTTTTGATATGTTAAAAACTCTAGATCTTCTTCGTTTAAGTCGCTTTTAAGTTTGTTATCCAGATCTGTTTTAAGTTTGTGATAATGATTATACCTATTTTTCACTTCGCTTAACAAGTTGGGCTCAGATATAAAACGATCCAACAAAAGACGATGTGTCTTAGTGTTTAATAAGTATTGTGTCTCATGTTGATTATGAATATCGACACTATTACTTAAAATATCTCTAGCTAACCCCTGGGTTATGACACGATAATCTAAACGCATCGTGCTTTTACCATCTTTAGTTATCTCACGACTTACAATATACTCATCTTTAACTTCAAAACCAGCTTCAGCTAGTATATCCTTGGCATGTTGATTATTAAAAGTAAACACTCCTTCAATGATGGCTTTATCAGCTTTATTGGAAACGATATTTGTCGCAAGTCTACTTCCACATAAAAGATCTATCGCATCGATGATTATGGATTTTCCTGCTCCCGTCTCACCAGTAAAAGCACTCATACCATGACTAAAATCAATATTTATTTCATCGATTATTACATAGTCTTTTATGTATAAATGTTTTAACATATTTCACCTAGTCTTTCTTTACATACACCAGATATTCAGTATTACCATCACGACCCTTAAGTGGTGATTCAACATAATTAGATTTTATCAAGTTGTTAGCTAACAGTAAAGAAGCTATATCATTTAGGATTATCTTTTCTTGTTTTTTATCATTAACGATCCCATTTTTATTCAAATATCGTCTACCTACTTCAAATTGAGGCTTAATAAGGATGACTGCTTCTTTATCGTCATCTAAAAGTTCAGCGATTACAGGGATCAATAGTTTAATCGAGATAAAACTGACATCAATACATATAAAATCAATTGTGTTGACAAAATCTGTCTTTTTTAAGTAGCGCGCGTTGGTGTTTTCCATTACGTTGACCCGTTTGTCAGCTCTAATTATCGGATCAAGTTGATCGGTTCCAACATCAACGGCATAAACAAGTTTAGCTTGTTGTTGTAAACAACAATCAGTAAAGCCACCCGTACTACTTCCAATATCGAGAATTACTTTATCTTTGAGTTTTATGTCAAATATTTTAATGGCATGATCCAGTTTAAATCCAGCTCTACTCACAAAATTAATTTGATCAAAGATTATCTCAATATTATCACTGAGACAAACATCATGACTTGGTTTCTTTACAAGCACATCATTGATCTTGACCTTTTCAGCCTTGATCGCATCAATTGCCTTTTGTCGTGAAGTAAAAGAACCATTCTGCACTAAAAATAAGTCTAGTCTGATCATGTTATCCTACTATCGATTGGATATGTTCAAGGACACTTGTCGTATCAAGCTTTAAGGCTTTTTTAAGTTCAACATTAGAACCATGTGGTACATATTCATCATCAATACCGTAGCGATATAAATCAACCTTCAATTGGTTATCATTAAAGTATTCAATGATCAAACTGGATAATCCACCATTTAACATATCAAGCTCATAAGTAAAGATTGGCTTGTTTTTCTTAGCGATCATAGTTAATAATTCAGTATCTAATGGCTTGATAAAACGAGCGTTGACAACAGCCAAATTTAGTCCATTATTTGTGATCTTATCAAGCATTTTTACACATTCATTACCATAAGTAATGATATAGCCTAAGGTGTTTTCATTCTCATTGAAAATCTCCCAACTGCCAATATCCATCATCTTGAATGTGTCAACCTCTTGAAAGGTAATACTGCTTTTGTTATATCTGATCGCAAAAGGATGAGGTTGGTTAAAAGCGGTGTATAACATATTTTGAGCTTCTTGAGCATCTTTTGGATGTCCAATAATAATATTAGGTATTGGAGCTAAAAATCCTATATCAAATACTCCGTGATGTGTTTCACCATCTTCACCAACTAGTTGTGCATGATCAACACCAATCACAACAGGTAGATCCATACGGGCAATATCGTGATTGATTTGATCGTATGATCTTTGCATAAAAGTTGAATAGATCGAAAGAAATGGTTTCTTACCAGCGATTGCCAGACCAGCAGCCATGGTAGCTGCATGTTCTTCAGCAATACCACAGTCAAAGGCCCTTGTTGGAAATAGTGCAAAAAACTTCTCAAGCTTACTACCGTTGATCATGGCTGGTGTTATTGCGACGATATCACGATCGTCTTTTGCAAGTCTGATCAACGTTTCTGAGATAACTTGTGACCAAGACATGTGTTCACTGGGAATCTTTGTTAATGAGACACCGGTGTTAGGATCAAATGAGCCAACACCATGCCAATATCCACGTCGATCATCTTCACATAAACTATAACCTTTTCCTTTGTTGGTCATAACATGAATGACTAAAGAATCATCTTGCTCTTTAGCAAGCTTTAAAATATGAATGAGATCTTTAAGATCATGCCCATCTACTGGGCCAAAGTAATTAAGACCTAGTTCACCAAATATTGAATCATCAATGATGTTTTTCTTTAAGAGATCTTTAAGATTTTGCATACCGGATAAGATACTTTCTCCTACTCCAGTACTCTTTAAAGCTCCTTTTACATCTTTCTTTAATGATGTATAGGATTTACTTTGACGTAATTGTTCAAATATATGGCTAACAGCACCAACATTAGGTGATATAGACATATTGTTATCATTAAGGATCACAATGACTTTATGATTTCCAGTGCCAATATGGTTTAAAGCTTCTAAAGCCATACCACCTGTCAATGCTCCATCTCCAATGATTGATACGACATGGTGTGTTTGGTGATCAAGATCGCGAGCAATCGCCATCCCTAAAGCAGCCGATAACGAAGTAGAGGCATGCCCTGCTTCCCAAACATCATGGACACTTTCTTTCCTTTTAATAAAGCCAGATAAGCCGTTGTAAGTCCGTAATGTTGAAAATTGATCAGCTCTTCCAGTTAATATCTTATGAGCATAACATTGATGACCAACATCAAAGATCAATTTATCAATAGGTGAATCAAAAACATAATGTAAGGCAACCGTTAATTCCACAACTCCAAGATTGCTTGATAAATGTCCACCTGTCTTAGAAACTGATTCAATTAAAAAGTTACGAATATCAAGACATAATTGATTCAATTCTTCATAGTTCATATCTTTGATCATCTTAGGATCATTTATATTTAATAAATTCATGTATGCCTCCTTAATATGGGCGAAAACGGATGAAATTGATTAGTTCAAGTAACTGAACATCAACTAAATTTAATGTATTTATCTTCTTTTCGATTGTTAAGAATATATTATCACAGCTTTGTGTAGCTTGCTCAATATCCATTAGTGAAAGATATGTAAATTTGTGTTTTTTACTGTCACTATTTTGAGCTTTACCCATTTCCGCAAATGATTTTGTACTATCAAAGATATCATCTTGAATCTGAAACGCCAAGCCTAGTTCAATACCAATATCTTCAAGTATCGTAAGTAAGTCGTCTCTTTTAGCGATGATGGCAGCACATAGTAATGGTAAAGCCAATAATTTACCTGTTTTATGACGATGCATTAAATTTAATTGTTGGGTATTTAAGTCTTTATTTTCAGATGCTAGATCATATTCTTGTCCTAAGATCATACCATTGACACCACTAAAGGTTGATAGATATTTTAAGATATCCAAATTTTGTTGTGGTTGCAGTTTATCATTGATGGCGATATTGAACGCTTCAGTTAACAAAGCATCACCAACTAAGATGGCTGTAGCTTCATCAAACATTTTATGAACTGTTAAAGCGCCTCGTCGATAATCATCATCATCCATTGCTGGAAGATCATCATGGACTAAAGAATAAGTATGGATCATTTCAATCGCGCTGGCTGCAGGAATTCCTAGATGGTAATCAATACCAAGATCATTAAGTAAACTCAATAATAATGTGGGTCTGATTCTTTTACCACCGTTATTCAAAGCGTAGCTCATACCTTTAATTACTTTTTCGCTTTTATTAAAACTAGTAAGATATTGATTGATAAAATCTAAGATTTCTTGTTGATAAATCTTAATCATTTTTTTGATAATCTTTCATTAGTTCTTCAACTTTTGTCTCAAATGATTTTAATTTTTGATCACAAAACTTAACTAATTCTAAGCCTTCTTCAAATAAGACGATCGCTTCATCTAATGGAACTTCATTTTTTTCAAGCATATAGACCACTTCGTTTAATCGTTCCATAGCTTCTTCAAATTTCTTTTCTTTCACTAGTTGCTCTCCTTGTCATTGACATTGACCTTAACAACACCATCACTTAATCTGATCGTTAATTTATCATCTATATTAACTTGTTCAATTGATTTGATCACAAGATCATCTTTGTTTATTATAGCATAACCTTTCTTGATAATATTAAGTGGTGAATAAGCATTTAATAGATCAAGATCATGGCTAAACATTTGCTTATGTCTTAACACTTCAGATTCAATCTTATCCTTAAGATATCTTTTGCTTAATTCAAGTTGATGTTGGCGATTTAGGATAAGTTGATTCTTAGTCTTGTCAAAGATGTTGATCTGATTATCTAAGATAATACGTAGTTTTTTACGATCATTGATTTGATAGTCTAAAGCTTTGATCATCATCATCAAATTCATCGAACTTCTTTGAATGATCGTTTGCGGATTGAGGATGAGTTGACTATTTTTAACAACAAACAATTGGTCATTGCGATTCTTCAATATTCTTTCAACAATCATGAGCAGACTTCGCTTAGCATCATCTATTTCATTAACGATATCATAAAGAACAGGTGTTGCCAATTCGGCTGCTCCAGTTGGCGTAGGTGCTCTTTTATCACTGACATAATCGGCAAGTGTCGTATCAGTTTCATGACCTACTCCGGTTATGATTGGCGTTTTAAGTTCATAAATATATTTAACTAAGATTTCCTCATTAAAAGCCCAAAGATCTTCAATAGAGCCGCCACCCCTAACTAATAAGATTACATCTGCTTCTATTTGATCCGCTTGTGCTAAGGCTTTAATGATTGAAAGATAAGCTTCATCTCCTTGAACTAAACAAGGGAATTCATTGATGATGGCGATTGGCCATCTTCGTTTAATAGTAGTTAAGACATCTTGACGGGCAGCAGTATCTTTACCAGTAACGATGGCTATCTTAAAAGGATACTTTGGAATATCTTTTTTATGGTCATCATTAAAGAATCCTTCTTCGCCTAGTTTCTCTTTTAAGGCTAAGAAACGTTGATAAAGAAGACCTTTACCATAATCGATCATTGTCGTAACGTATAATTGAATCTGACCACTTTTTTCGTAGATTGATGTATTTGCTTGTATAAGAACTTTTTGGCCTTCCATGGGCTTAAAATCAATTCTCAAAGCGAAATTAGCGAACATCACACAACTAATACGTGATCCACTATCCTTTAAGGTAAAATAAAAATGACCACTATTATGAGCTGTAAAATTAGAGATTTCACCTAATACCCAAATTGATTGGATAAAACTGTCACTATCCAATCTATTCTTTAGATAATTGATTAATTGACTAACAGTCCATTCTTTTTGGATCATAATTTATCTAATACACCATTTATCAATTTATAAGTTTCATCATCACAATACTCTTTAGCTAATTCAACTGCTTCATCAATAACAATCGCTTTATCATATTTCATCTTGATAATTTCAACAGAACCTAACAACAAGATAGCTTGTTCAATATATCCAAGTCGATCATAGTCCCAATCATTTAAACAAACATCGATCTTTTCGATCAATTCTTCTTCATGATCATAAATAGTTGCTAAAACATCATAAAAATATTCATTTATCACTTCGTTGTCACTTTTAATATCTTCAGCGACCTCATTTATGTCTTTATGTAAAAGCAAATACTGATATATTGCGATCATTAGCTTTAATCTTTGTTCATGCCGATTCATGTAAAACTCCTTATTAAGTGAAAAAAACACCCATTGGGTGTTAGAAAACAAAACCAATAACGCGAATATCGATATAATAACACTTTATATCGGTCATCTGATAGATGTTCTGAAAGATCTTTTCTTGTAATCTTTCGCAGATATCATTGACATTACAACCAAACTTAACCTTGATATCAATACTGATACTTAAGGTGTTATCCGTTATCTTAACAATGACATACTTACTAAACGCATTTTCTTCAGGCAAGACCGCTTTAGTATCTTCTTTTAGTGTACTTTTGATGATAGACTCAAAAACGACCTTAGATAAGGCAATCTTACTATTGTCCGCTGCATCAACTTTCATATTTATGTATTCATATACCATGATCATCACCTCCTATAGTATAGCAAATTTCATTTACGTAATAAAGACATATTTATTTCGTGAACTTTGAAGTAATCTAATACACTGATAATATCTTGATTAAGTTGTTTGATCAAGGCTTGTGCGTTATCATATTTTACTTCATCTCTTAAATAGTCAAGAAATATAATCCTAATTTCATGATTATAGATATCCGCATTAAAATCTAAGATATGAGCTTCGATCGTTATTTGATGTGCATCATAGAATGTTGGATTTTTACCTACATTGATCATAGCTTTATAGTACGACCCAAAAACATCAACTAAACCAACGTAAACACCAATCTTTGGTAAAGATTGTAATAAGTCATATTCAATATTGGCTGTTGGAAAATTGATCTTTCGTCCAACTTGGTGTCCTTTGATCACCTTTCCAGTCAATGAAAAAGGATATCCTAGTAATTCGTTGACTTCATTGATCAAACCTTTACCTAATAATTCATTGATCCATGTACTACTTATCTTTTTATTATCATAGGTGATAGCTTCAATGATATTGATTGGAAAATCGATCAAGTTACTGTTTTGTAAAGTCAAAACAGTACCCTGTCCCTGTTTACCAAAACGAAAATCAAAACCACAAGTTAAAGAGTGAATATTCAATTTTAGTAAGATCTTTTCAATAAAATCTTCAGGACTTAAATCAGCTAATTCTTGATCAAATTCAATAATATAAAGAATATCTATTCCAAAATGATCGACACGTGTTATTTTTTCTTTGATAGTTGTGATCAACTTTGTCTTTGTATGATTTAAGACAGCCAGTGGATCAGGATCAAAGGTGATCATCGCGCTTTTGGTATTTAATTCTTTACTTTTATCAATAGTAGATCCGATCAATGCTTGATGACCAAGATGAACACCATCAAAATGACCAATACAAGCCGCAGTCGGTAAGAATTCACCAAATTGCTCATTTAATTTAATATATCTACATTCCATTACCATAACCCTCTTACACAATGAAAGCGATCATCATCTTGCCTTTGATACAAAGCTAATAATTCGTCATTACTTTCAATAAATACATTGTCTTCTTTTATATCTAAATAAATATCACGTCCATTATAGACATCCTCTAGTTTATCATAGTTTATAAATTTGTACTCATCTAAGATGGTCTTTGGATCTAGTAATTCAAAATTGCCACTTTCGATATCATCTAAGGTATAAGCTTGCTCGACATTGATGTTGGCAATACTTGTTCGTCTTAATGATGACATCGTCGCAATATTATTACACTTTTCTGCGATATCCTCACATAATGTTCTAATATAAGTGCCCTTTGAGCAAGTTACCCTTCCTTGCCACTCATCTTTTGTTATCTTTATCAATGATAACGATAAAATATTAACAGACCTTGTTTTTCTGTCAATGATCTTATCTTCTCTGGCATATTCATAAAGTTTTTTACCATTAACTTTGATAGCGGACACCATCGGTGGTATTTGATCATAAACGCCAATAAAGCTTGTAGCGAGCTTATCTATTTCATCCTGATCTATATCCGTTATGTTTCTATTAGCGATCACATCGCCCCAGATATCACCAGTAGCGGTCTTTAAGCCTAGTTTCATTGTAAACTCATATGTTTTATCATGATAATCGACATATGGTAATAGTTTAGTAGCTTTATCGATCAACAAGATAAGTAAACCGGTCGCATTTGGATCAAGTGTTCCAGTATGGCCGATTTTTTTAATCTGTAGTTTTCTTCTAACCTTTGCGACAACACCAAATGAGGTAATATCAGTTGGTTTATCAATCAATAGAATTCCGTTCACTTTATCACTCATTTCCTTAAGTATTATACCAAAGCTATGATATGATATCAAAGTAAGGATGATAAATATGTTAATAAAGAAAATTCTTGGTAGTTTACGTAACGCTGATAACGCCTACGATCTAATCCAAGATAAAGATAGGATAGCTGTCGGTATATCAGGTGGGAAAGATTCAGTATTACTTTTGTATTGTTTGTCTTTGTATAAACGATTCAGTAAGAAAGACTTTGAGGTGATCGGTGTTTCAATCGATGTTGGTTTTGAAAATGACTTAAGACCAATTGTCGATTTCTTTTTAAAGGACAACATCCAGATCGTAATCGAAAAAACAAGGATCAAAGAAATCTTGGAATTACATAAACATCACGATAATCTAGACTGTTCTCTTTGTGCTAACTTAAAAAAAGGCGCCTTAGTAAAAGTCAGTAAAGAATTAGGTTGTAATAAGATTGCCTTGGGACACAATGTTGATGATGCCATAGAAACATTATTACTCAATCAAATATATGGTGGTAAGATTGCCACCTTTCAACCAAAACAGATTCTATCCAGAGATAATATGACAATGATCAGACCATTAGTTTATGCTAGTGAAAATGATATCCGTAAAACATGTACTCAATTATCACTTCCTATTGTGGCTTCTAATTGTCCTCGTGATGGATATTCAAAAAGACAAGATATCAAAGAATTACTAGAAAAGATATATGAACAATATCCCCCCGCAAAAAAGAATTTTCAAAAAATGTTATTAAACGATCAACAGATCTCATTATGGAAAGAAAAAGATAAGCAATAGCTTATCTTTTA
>CAZCSQ010000037.1:0-12681 GCA_964501425.1 uncultured Erysipelotrichaceae bacterium | reverse complement strand
GGTTACAGTTTAATGACCACCTTTTCAATTGTTTGTATTGGGGAATACTATTTCATGTCGCTTTTGAAAGTAATCATTTCGATAAATGAGTCTTGCGATATTGAAGACATTCTTTACCTTAATATTGACATCACTTAAATAATCCGTATTTACAATATGATCATTATCATAAGGAACAAATTCGGCTAAACTAGCATTATAATAACCATCTTCATTAAGCCAGCTACCATTACTAAAGTAGACAAGCTTATCACTATCACTAAAGTAATCTTGACCAGAATACAATCGAGGATCATGATCTAGATCAAAGAGATTAGCGATCGTTGGTAAGATATCGATTGGTGAGATTGGTAGATGATTTAGCATTGGCTCAACACTTGAATTATAGATTATAAAGGGTGTCTTAGATTGCCCATAGATCGTACTACGATCAATATCTTGATAGCTATAGTTTTCAAAATTATCTGTATCCATTCTTAGTGGATGATGATCACTATACAAAACAAATACTGTGTCATCCAGTTCGTTTTTATTGCTGAAATACTCGATCATATAAGCCAATCCTTTATCAAGTTCCATAGCCTTGGATATATATCTTTTAACCTCAATTGGATAATCAGGATGAACTCTATCTATCTCACTTAAGTAGCGATCTCCTAAAGTACTTTTAACATCGTAGGGAAAATGCGTGCTTGATGTGATGATAAAGGAGAAGAATTTGTCATTATCCACAAAATAAGGTAAAGCTAACTCAAACAACTCAGCATCACTTTGCCAACCTTGGATTGTTTTGATTGGTAACTCATCATAATTGTAATAATGATCAGAATACATGTTTTTATGAAGTGATAAGCGATCATAATACTGATCAGTCCAGTTGTGATAGGATGAAGAATAATAATCAGCTTGGTTAAACAGATTAAAGATAGCTCCATAATAATCATTACCAGAGAAGTTATTGACGGTACATTTAGCTGGTTCAGGGATTAAGCCAAGTAGGCCTGAAAACTCTGATTGTCCTGTAGCACATGAGTACTGGGGTGAATAAAACTGATCAAATAACCAACCATCATTAGCCATCATATATAATGTAGGAGTAAGCTGTTGATCGATTGCCATATAATCAAATGCTTCAACCATTATCAAGATAAGATTTTTATCTTTAAAGATACCAGTAAACTCATTTTTCGGATTGATCGTTTGTGCTATCAGATAATTATCTATGATCAACATTTCATCATTGGTTTCAGCCGCGATCAATGCTCGCCATTTATCATCATTGATCTTTCTAGCGTAATCTGTTTCAGATATGACTGGTATTTCAGGATCACTAGGCGTTTCTGTAATGATCGTGATCTGTTTAGAAGGCATCACGAAATTGATGACATCTCTAAATAGAAAACGTAAGATACCAACTTGATTGATCGCTTCACCACTATGTTCTACTCTTTGGTAAACAGTATACGGTTTGTTTAACTGTTGAGCAGAAACATTCACAAATAGTAAACAGATCGATCCTACATGAAAGATAAGCACTAAGACAAAGCTGATCATTACTGGTAAGAGTTTGAAGTGGTTAGCTGGATGATGCAAATACTTCATGACTGTTACCATTAAAAGCCATGGAATAAAATATACAAAATGGATAAGATCGATCGACATGATGAAATCAAACGCAAAAGCAATGACTTTATCAACGCCATAGGTGGAATCTTGTAAAGTTATATAACGTGATAGATAATTATAAAAAGTCTGTTGTAAGAAAACATAAGTTGTTAATAAAAACAACACAAAAGCAAGTATTTTACGTCCTTTAGAAAATGACATAAAAGACAAGATGAATCCAATCATCATCGACATAGCCAAAGTAAATCCAATTATTCTTACAAAAGTGAATGACATTAATTCAAAAGGGCTAAATAATCTAAACAATATTTCAATAAATATAAAACTAATGAATACCATCGCGGATAAAGATGTGAAATAGCCAAATGAATAGATCTTTTTATCCATATAACGCCTGACTTTCCTTTACTTGTTTTCGGTTACTACATTTCCATAGATGATCTCGAAATAGCCATTGACCGTTTTACCATGTTCGACATCAGGATGATCATTATCATTATATAACCAAATGATACTTAAAGCATCATCATTGAATTTATCAATAAACTGCATAGCAGTGTCATAATCCATGATATAACAAGCAGTAGATAGAATATCTGCGATTGCGCTATTGGGATAGATAATAGTTACAGAACGAGCTGATACTGATGGATATAAACTGAAGGGGTCGATAATGTGATGGTAACGATTACCGTATTCATCAAGATAATATCGTTCATAATCACCACTGGTCACAAAGGAATAGGTTTGATCGAATTTTAAGATATCAATGCTTGATCCACCACGATTGTCAGGATTGATGATGCCAACAGTGAAAGCTTCATCATTTGGTTTACTGTTGATCGTACGGATATTACCACCGCCATCAATAGCTCCATAACTTAGTCCCGCCTCTTCAAGAGCGATCGCAACCATTTCTACAGTATAGCCTTTCGCAATACCACCAACATCGATTGATGCTTTAGGGTCAGTGATATAGACAGTGTTATTGGTGGTATCGATATTTATTAGATCCCAACCAGTATGTTGGCTTGCTTGTTGTAATGATTCTTCACTTGGTACACATCCAAAGCCATTGATCTCTGCTTGTTTACGACAATCATGCCATTGTTTTAAGACAGCCCCAAGGGTTATATCAAAATAACCATCAGTGATGTAATAGTATTCCTTAGCCATTATTAATAGATCGATGATCTTTTGATCAACAATTACCGGAGCGATACCAGCTTGATCGTTGATCGTCTTGATATTGTTTAATCCTTCATAATCATGATATTTATCAAAAAGCTTATGGTATTCATAAGTTGTACTTTGCATGAGTTGGAAGTAATCATCGAACTCTTCCTGTGTTTTTGTATAGCCGATCAAGGTAAAGATGGTATCAAAACCGGCATTGAAGGTTGTTTCTTTGTATTGATTTAACTCGTCTTTTGGGCTACAAGCAACGAGGTTGATAGCCACTATTAAGATAATGAGTAGTTTTTTCATATTTATCACCATCGCTATTATAGCATAAGACTATATTTATGAATAAATATGTTGTGTTATTTACTATTGATAATTTGTATAAAATAGTTTTGTGATATAATTAGTTTATGATTTATTTTAATATAAGAAAAATTTGAAATAAATCCAACTTATGTGTATTATTTACTGGCAAAGAAAGAGGTGGATTGGATGTCGCTTTTAGTCGGACCAATGCAACAACACTTAAATGGTCATAAAGAATTGACTGATCATGCTGATGTAGTTGAAATAAGTCCTGATAAGCAAGTATTGATTCCTTTGGTTTGTTACGGATCAATGGAACTTGAAGTTTTAGTCAAAGAAAACGATAAAGTAAAAGTCGGTACAAAGATTGCTGTACGTAACGATAAAATGATCATTCCGATATTTTCATCAGTATCTGGAACTGTTGTTAAGGTTGTAAAAAACATGCATGACATGTTAAGACCTGTTGACCATTTGGTCATTGACAATGATTTTCAATATGAATTGGATGACACAATAAAACCGCTTGATCCTGAAAAAGCATCAGTAGAAGAACTGATTGATTTCATGATGAATGCGGGTATTGTTGGTTGTGGTGGAGCTGGTTTCCCAGCTTATATCAAATACAAGTTTGCCAAAGATGTTGATACGATCTTGATCAATGCGGTTGAGTGTGAACCATACATTACAGCTGATTATCGTAATATGATCGAAAATCTCGATAAGATGATCATTGGAGCTTTAGCTATGAAAAAGATGGCTCAAGCAAAAGAGGTTGTCATAGCTATTAAAGAAAGCAAGAAAGATCTTATCGCTTTAGTAAACAAAGCAATCACTGAACATAAAGATATGCGGGTTGCTTTAGTGCCTGATGTTTATCCAATGGGATGGGAAAGAACTGTTATCTATCAAGTGTTTAAGAAAAGATATGAACGCTTACCAGGAGAAGTTGGTATTGTTGTCAATAACTCCACAACAGCGATCAGCTTTGCGGATGCTTTGTTAGAAGGTAGACCCATCGTTGAGAAGTTAGTTACCGTAAGTGGTGATGCGATCAAGAGTCCAGCTAATGTAAGAGTAAGAGTTGGAACACCCGTGTCACAGGTAATTGAAGCACTAGGTGGTTATACAGTTGATGAAGTTACCGTTATCGCAGGTGGTCCAATGATGGGTAAGACGATGCCAAATGACACGTATGTCATTACACCATCAACCAATGCCATTACTGTCTTAAAACCAGTTAAATATCCAAGTATTGCTTGTTTACGTTGTGGACGTTGTTCTGATACATGTCCTGCAGCTATTCAACCAGTACGGATCAATGAATATGAAAAAGCAAGAGATGTCGAGACACTAGTCAAGCTTAGTGCAATGGACTGTATTGAGTGTGGAATGTGTACCTATGTTTGTCCTTCCCGTTTGGAAGTTACAGAAGGTGTACGTCGCGCTAAACGCCTAATCATGGCGAAGAAGAAATAGGAGGGTCGAAAAATGAAATTTATCAGTAAACCTGCTCCGAATTATCGTGACAAGCGTAGTACGCAAGATATTATGATGGATGTAACGCTAGCATTATTTGCTGTGGCGTTATTTGCGATCGTATATAACTATATGCAATATGGAACAGAGTATGCCTTAAGGATCGTTTTAGTACTGGCTGTTGCTGTTGGCGGTAGCGTTTTAACAGAAGTTGTTTGGTTTTTACTAACAAAGCAAAAAGTTAAGGAAAGCTTAGCGGTATCATTTCCTTGGGTAACTGGGTTAATCTTAGCATTGATGTGTCAAGTTAATGTAAGTATCTATGCTTTAGCTATCGGTTCAGTATTTGCGATCTTATTTGGCAAACTGATCTTTGGTGGTTTTGGTTACAATATCTTTAATCCTGCTGGAGTTGGTAGAGCTGTTGTCTTAAGTGGCTTTACATCGGCTGTGGCGGTTGACTTTGTGACAGGGGCGACACCAACAAGTACGATGAGTACATATGGTTGGCTTATCACTGATGGTGCAGTAGGAGAAACATTCTTATCAGGCTTTGGTGGTCTTTCAAATCTTTTTGTTGGAACATATGCTGGAGCACTGGGTGAAACAAGTACACTTGTCTTATTATTGGTTGGTGTTTATTTAGTTTTACGTAAAGCTATTGATTGGCGGATACCGGTTGCTTATCTTGGTACCTTGTTTGTTTTAGCGGCGGTGGTTGGCGTTTCGCGTCAAGCTGTGGTTTGGTATCCACTATTTCATATCTTGACCGGTGGAGCGGTATTTGGTGCTGTCTTTATGCTTACCGATCCGGTTACCAGTCCGACTAGTATGAGTGGTCGTATCATCTTTGCGATGGGAGCGGCTATTATCACGATATTGATCAGATTGAAAGCTAACCTACCTGAGGGTGTCTTATTTTCAATTTTGATCATGAATATGTTAACACCGTTGATCGAAGGTTTAACCGATGGTCAACAGCTTAAATTACAATCAAAGAATATGCGTAATATTGTAGTCTTGGGATTAGCGGGGATATTGTTAATGTTTGGTATTGGTCAAATGTTAACAGCGAAAGATCCCAATGCCGTTATCATACCTGACAAGCCAGCATTATCTTTAAAACAAGTATCATTAAGTGATGCTCAGTTTGATGAATATGTTGGTGAGATAGTATCCAAGGATGCTAGTGGTGATCTAACGACTTATATCGTTATGATGCCAGGCTATGGTGAATTGTATGCGACTGATGATTACTATACTTATACTGATAACCAGTTTGAAATAGTTGTTAATACTGTTGAAATGAAGTTAGTAAGTGTCGCGTTTGTCGCATTTGGTGATACTCCAGGAATTGGTGATAAGGTAGATGATGAAGAATATCTAGCTACTTATCAAGACATGGATCTAAGTGATCTTCAACAAGAGGTTGATCTTTTGTCGGGAGCTACATATACTAGCATGTCAACCGCTGCGGCCGTTTATTTAGTTATGAACGACCTAGGGAATTAGGAGGTAAGCCATGAAGAAAATAATATACTTAGCTTGTTTCTTGGCAGTGATCAGTGCGATTGCTGGTGGAGTACTAGCGTTTGTTAATGAGATGACTTATGAGCGGATAAATGAAATGGCGATCGCTTCGGAAAAAGAGAATTTGGTTAAGATCTATCCAAGCGGAGCCTTTGAAGAAGTTACATTTGAAGATGAAAGTGGCTTACTTGAAAAAGTATTTAAAGTTGATAATGGTGCTTACATCTATAAAGTGAGTGTTTATGGTTATAAAGATTATATTAGTTACTTGGTAGCTATCAAAGACGATAAGATTGATGGTTTTGCGGTTATATCAGTCAATGATACTCCGGGTTATGGTATGAAGGTTGCTGAACAAGATTATATCGACAGTATGCAAGGTGTTGCCGTAGATGCAGAAATACCACTGATCAGTGGTGCTACGATCACCTCGGAAAGTGTCGCTAAAGGTATTACAGCGGCTTTTGAACTTAATAAAAGTTTAGGAGGTAACTAAAGTGGCGAAAGAAATGTGGGAAAACTTTAAAGCTGGCTTTATCAAAGAAAACCCGGTATTTGCCTTGTATCTTGGCTTATGTTCGGTCTTAGCGATAACGACCTCTTTAAATAATGCATTGGGAATGGGAGTTACCGTTACGATCGTTTTGATCTTATCTAATATTCTTGTTTCAATGTTACGTAAAATAACTCCAACGGAAATCCGTATTCCTGTTTATATTGTAATTATTTCGACTTTGGTTAAAAGCTCAGAGCTTTTGATCAAAGCTTATGCTCCAACATTAAACACTGCTTTGGGTGTATTTATCCCATTGATCGTTGTTAACTGTATCATCCTTGGCAGAGCTGAAGCTTTTGCTAGTAAACATACAATGATTGAAAGCGCTGTTGATGGATTAGGTAAAGGTTTAGGTTATACTTTAGGCTTAATCATTATGTCTTTTGTAAGACAAGTGTTAGGAACGGGATTACTTAATTTATCAAATCCTTTTACCGGTGAGATGATCTTTGAAATTCAGATCATTCCAGCTGAGTATGCGATCGGTTTATTTACGCAAGCGGTAGGGGCTTTCCTAACTTTCGCGCTGATTGCGGCTGCTGTTTCGGCTTTGAACTTACGTAAACCCTCAAAGTCTAAGGAGGCTAAATAATGGAAAACTTACTTACATTAGCTATATCAGCTATTTTGATCAATAATATCGTTTTATCCCAGTTCTTGGGTATCTGTCCTTTCTTAGGTGTATCTCGTAAGAAGGATTCAGCTATCGGAATGGGTCTAGCGGTTATGTTTGTTATCTTGGGAGCTTCGATATTGTCTTATCTTTTATATCACTTTGTGTTGGATCCTTTAGATATTGAATATATGAATTTGATCTCATTTATTTTAGTTATTGCCTCTTTTGTTCAATTCACGGAAATGTTCATTAAAAAGTATTCACCTTCTTTGTATAAATCATTGGGTATTTATTTACCGTTGATCACAACTAATTGTGCTGTACTTTATGTGGCTTTAGCTAATATAACATCAGGTTACGACTTTATGGAAATGATCACTTATTCAATAGCAGTTCCATTTGGCTTTATGCTAGTTTTGATCATCTTCTCTTATATTCGTGAGAAATTAGATATCGCTCCTATCCCGAAAGCCTTTAAGGGTAATCCGGTCGCTTTGATCGTGGCAGCTTTAATGGCTATCGCTTTTAGTGGATTGGCTGGGTTAGTCTAATGATGATCGCTGTTGGTGTTGGACTTTCCTTAGGTGGAATTTTGGCACTATCTTATTATATGAATATGAAGACTCCAGTTCCAGAGGGCTGTGAGAGTATGCAAGCGGCGTGTGAAGGATGTGCGATAACACATTGTTATAAAAATCCTACACATCAAACGGAGGGTGAATAGATGTTAAACGCTATATTGATGATGACGATACTTGGATTGTTTATGGGTCTTTTATTAGCTATAGCTTCACAAGTATTCTATGTAAAGGTTGATACTCGCATTGAAGAAGTTCGCAAGATGTTACCTGGCTTGGATTGTGGAAGTTGTGGCTATCCTGGTTGTACTCCTTTTGCGGAAGCTTTATGTTCAGGCGATGCTAAAACAGTAAAGCTATGTCGCCCATCAAAGCCTGATGCTCGACAAGCTATTGCTGAATACTTAAATTCAATACCGGATAATGATGGTAATATGATGAAAGTAGAATATTAAGGATACTTCGGTATCCTTTTTTTTAGGATTTATACTTAATATCCATAATCATTATATGAGAGGATGATTATGAAAAAACAAAAATTATTATTGATTTTAATTGCGGCGATCACTTGCTGTTTAGTAGTTATATTCGTGATTAATCATTATTATAAAGTCAAAGAGGTATACTTTAGTACTAATACTATTTATCCATTTGAAGAACTTAACATAAGTAAAGTGGAAAAAAGAAAGATACCAATTTGGCTCTATCATGACACAATGATCAGTAGCAAGCAGGCTTTGTTGAAGAAATATGTGAGAAGTAATACCACTTTATATCCAAACATGGTCATTGATGAAGCGATGTTAATGAGTGAAAAAGAAAGAGATAGTTTTAGTAAATATCGTTTAGATGAGCATGAAGTAATCTTTTCTTTAGGGAGTGATCGATTAAAGAATTTACAAGGTTTACTAATGATTAATCAATATGTAGATCTTTATGTTAGCCTTACTGTGCGCAATCAAACCCCAATCGTTGATTGGTTAATGAAGAATGTAAAGATCATTGGTTTAAAGAATAAACAAGGAAAAGAAGTTACTGGTATTGATAATGAACTTGTCTATTTAGTAAATTTGGCTGTCGATAAAAAGTATTTAACCTATTTGATCAAAGCTGATAAACTGGGTGAAATACAACTATATGTGGCCAATGATCCAGCAGATGAGTCAATGTTTAATCATGAAAGTCAATTGATCGATCTTTTATCTTAACTTGTAATTAATCTAATATCGGTATATATTTTTGTTAGCACATTATTGGAGGTCATTATGATACTTATCGTAGATGCCGGAAACACGAATGTCAGTGTAGCGATCTATAAGAATGAATTGATCATATTTAGTGATCGTTGTGATACCATTAGAGAAAATCTTGATCAATACTATCTTGATTTCTTTACTAAGATATATGATCAATACCCTGAGATTGATGATTATGTTATTTCATCGGTTGTCCCTAAGATCACTGACCATTTGATCGATGTTTTAAGACAGTTATATAAAAAAGAGGGAATGATCGTCAATAGTGCCCTTGTTAGTGATCTAAAGATTGATTTACATGATCGTAATGAATTAGGTGCTGATCTGATCGCTACGACGTATGGAGCGCTAGATAAGTATCAAACACCGATCATTGTGGCTGATCTTGGAACAGCTACTAAGATCAGTGTCATTGATGCTGAGCTTAGTTTTAAGGGTGGATTGATCATTCCTGGTGTTAGTATCGCTCAAAAGGCTACCGAGATCATGATTCCTCATTTGCCACAGATCAAAATGGAGTTACCTGAAAAACTGATCAATTATGATACGATAACATCCATGCAAGCAGGGCTTTTATATGGAACTATTTATCAGGTCAAGGGGTTAGTATTAGCTGTTGAATCAGAGTTAGGGATGAAAGCCACTAAAGTATTAACTGGTGGTTATAGTCGTTTTATCGCATCAGAAATGAATGAATTCATCTATGACGAACACTTATTGATGGATGGTCTGCTTACTATATATCACAAATACCACATTTGAGCATTTATGTTGTTTATGTAACATAATGAATATGGTAGAATTAGTAAGCTGCTTGGAGGAATTATGGTACATAAAGGATTTAAGAAATACATTAGAGATAAAAAATTCTATAAACTAGTCATTGCTGTTGCTTTACCATTGATGTTACAACAACTAGCAACTAGTTCAGTGAATTTATTAGATAATTTAATGATTGGACAACTTGGAGATGCAGCATTAGGAGCGGTGGCGGCTGTTAATCGTTTCTATATGATCGCCATCTTTGCGACTAATGGTGTTCTGGCAGCCTCGTCTATTTATATCGCCCAATTTTTTGGGGCTAAAGATGAAGAACACATGAAACAATCATTTAGATTTGCGTTAATCGTCGCTTATCTTTTTGCGATCGTTGCTTTCTTTTTGGGGACCTTATTTCCTGAACAGATCATTAGATTCTTTACGACTGATGTCAGTGTTATCGCTTTAGGAATGGATTATATCAGGATCGCTGCTTGGACATTTATGTTTATGGCATTATCATTAGCTGTATCCAGCTCAATGCGCTCGATCGGCGAATCTCATATTCCCTTAAGAATCAGTGTTACAGCAGTGATAATCAATGGTATCCTCAACTATATATTTATCTTTGGTCACTTTGGAATACCTGTTATGGGTGTTAAAGGGGCAGCTTATGCGACAGTTATCGCTCGCTTTATTGAAGCTGCACTATTCTTATATATTGTCATTAAACGTCATTTTCCGTTTGCGACACGAATTAAAGACCTATTTAAGATATCAAAGCGTTTAGTTAAGACTATCATTGCTAAAGCAACACCTTTAGGGATCAATGAGCTTTTGTGGTCAGGTGGAATGGCTACTTTGTTTAAATTCTATGCTACTCGGGGATCAGAGGTCTTATCTGGTTATTCGATCGCGAATACAATTGGGGATTTGTTCTTTGTCTTGTTTGGAGGTATGGCAGTTGCTTCGACGATCTTGATATCTCAACCACTTGGCGCCAATAATTTAGATGAAGCGCGTGATAATGCTTATGGGCTACTAGGCTTTAGTTTTATCTTAGCGATCGTCTTTGGGGTATTGATGTTTGCGTCTTCTTTTATTATTCCTAACTTATACAATATATCAGATGATGCTCGCTATATTGCGACCACAGCACTCAGGATCATGAGTGTGATGTTTTGGGTCTATATGATCAATACAGAATGTTATTTTATCCTAAGAGCTGGTGGGGACATGAAGTCTACCATGGCAATGGATTCACTATATATGTGGATTATTAATTTACCGATCGTAGGTTTCTTCGCGTATTATACTTCACTACCAATTATCGCTCTTTATCTAATTGGTCAATCAACCGATCTATTAAAAATGGCTTTTTCTTTCCATTTAGTTAAGAGAGAGAAATGGGTTGTTAATCTAACTAATGTAGTTCATGATGAGATAATATAAAAATTGTTCTTTTCTATTGTATTTATTGGCGATTATGCTAATATCATTTGGTAGCGGAGAATCCATATGAAATTTACTAAAGATGAAAAGATAGTTTTAACGATAACAGCGATATATACGCTGGCTGCCACCATGGCCACGACCTTTATTAATGTATATCTTTTTGACTATACTAATTCATATATTATCTTGAATATCTATCAACTTATTCGTTTAGGTATTTTAGGAGTTGTTGCTTTTATATCAGCTAAGCTTTCTTATCGTTTAAGAATGTCATATACATTAACAATTGGACTCATCTGTATTACTCTTTCTGTTTTTATCTTATTGGTATTACAAGAAAGAGTTGCGGATAATATGTTATATGTTTACAGTATCGCCTTCATTTGGGGTAGTGGTGAAGGTTTCTTTTGGATATCACTTAATACTTTAAATCAATTGATCACAAAACCAGCGACCAGGGGGCATTACCTTGGCTTAAATGGAGCTGTGACTAATATCGCGACAATCTTAGCACCACTTTTTTCGGCTCAGATACTAGCTTCTCATACGATTGAAATTGAAGGATACTATTCCATGTTTAGAGTAGTTATTGTGCTATTTGGGGTAATATCATTATTATCGGCTTTAGTTAAATCACCAGTTAAGCGTCAGACATTTAAGATCATTGATATCTTAAAACAAGCTAAATATGATATCCAATGGAACTATGTTGTTAGAACACAGTTTTTATGGGGATTTCGTGATGCGGCCGTTATGTCATTGACTGGTATCTTGATCTATCAAGCTGTCGAAAATGGGACAGCTTATGGCCGTCTTCTAGCTGTTCTTGCACTGATCGCAACGTTATCTAACTACATTATTGGTAAGGTCGTTCAAAAAAGTAATCGCTTAAGGTTTTTGTTAGTTGGTACAGTTGGTATCTTTTTCAGTGGTATATCTTTAGTTGTACTTCCAGGTCTATGGGGAGCGGTTGCTCATGGATCATTAGCTAATCTGTTCTTTGCGTTTATGTCGATTCCCTATAGTATTATCGTTATGAACATTATTGGTGATTATATGGAAACTGAGAATATCATCGGACGTACAACATGTCGTGAAATGATGACAGCACTAGGCAGAGTTGTGGGTTTATCTGTTTTGATCTTGATCATCTATTTCTTTGAAGGAGTGCTAGGATTAAAGATTGCTTTGACAGTAATCTATTGTGTAAATCTTTTGATTGGTTTATCAACTTGGCTCTATGATAAGAAAAAAAGACCAAGAAAACGTAATATAAAGGTTAGGGTTTAATCTTTTAGGGTTGGATCGTTTCTTTAAAAAATGACTTTAAAGTAC
>CAZCSQ010000036.1:0-13310 GCA_964501425.1 uncultured Erysipelotrichaceae bacterium | reverse complement strand
ATGGAATATGAAAAAGAATTGGCGATGATCGAAACTGGGATAAATGACAAAGTCAAAGAAAAGATCGATGAAGGACAACGTGAATATTATTTACGTGAACGATTAAAAGCGATCAAAGAAGAACTTGGTGATGTTAGTTCTGGTGAAGATGATACGGATATGTTAAGAGAGAAGATTACTAGTAATCCATATCCTGATTTTGTGAAAACAAAAGCTCTTGATGAGTTAAAACGTTACGAAACATTACCATCAAGCACTGGTGAATCAGGAGTTATTCGTAATTATCTTGATTGGTTATTAGATACCCCTTGGTATCAAGAAAGTGAAGATAATGAAGATTTAAACTTAGCTGCTAATATCTTAGATGAAGATCATTATGGCTTAAAGAAGGTTAAAGAGCGTATCTTAGAGTATTTAGCTGTTAAAAATATGACTAAATCACTTAACGCACCGATCATTTGTTTAGTAGGTCCACCAGGTACCGGTAAGACATCGCTTGGTAAATCGATCGCTCGTGCTTTGAATCGTAAATTTGTTAAAGCAAGTTTAGGTGGCGTAAGGGATGAAGCTGAAATCAGAGGTCACCGTCGTACATATCTGGGAAGTATGCCAGGACGTATCATTCAAGGTATGAAAAGAGTTGGAACGATCAATCCTGTCTTCTTGATCGATGAGATCGATAAATTAGGTAATGATTATAAGGGAGATCCAAGTAGTGCAATGTTGGAAGTACTCGATCCTGAACAAAACAATGCCTTTAGTGATCATTATCTTGAAGAACCATATGATTTATCCAAAGCTATGTTTATCGCAACGGCTAACTATTTGGAAAATATACCGGATGCTTTACGTGATCGTTTAGAGATCATTAATCTATCCTCATATACCGAAGAAGAAAAGGTTCACATTGCGATCAATCATTTATTCCCAAAACAAATGAAGACAAATGGCTTAAAAGGCAAACAGATTAAGATTGATACTCCAGAATTGTTATTTTTGATCCGTCATTACACCAGAGAAGCAGGGGTAAGACAGCTTGAGCGAGTCCTATCAGCTCTATGTCGTAAGACTGTTTTAGAGATCTTGAAAAACAATAAAAAGACAATCAAGATTACTAAGAAATTGATCCAAGAATGGCTTGGTAATGAAATGTATGAATTTGGTGTTAAAGAAAAAAGTGATCAGGTTGGTGTGGCCACAGGACTTGCCTATACTTCCTTTGGTGGTGATGTATTAGCTATTGAAGTCACAACTTTTGAAGGTAAGGGAAACCTCATCGTTACTGGTCAATTAGGTGAAGTAATGAAAGAAAGTGCCGAAATAGCTTTAGGCTATGTAAAAGGCAACGCTGTCAAATATAAGATCGACCCAAGCTTCTTTGAAAAGCATGATATTCACTTACACGTTCCTGAAGGTGCAGTACCAAAAGACGGGCCAAGTGCTGGTATCACTTTGACAACTGCGATCATTTCCGCTTTGACTCATCGTCCCGTATTGGCTAATCTTGCGATGACGGGTGAAGTTACTTTAAGAGGTAATGTCTTAGCGATTGGTGGCTTAAAAGAAAAGACCATGGCTGCGCATCGTTGTGGAATAGAAACGGTATTGATACCCAAACAGAACTTAAAAGATCTTGATGATATTCCAGAAACTGTAAGGCAAAGCTTGAAGATCTATCCGGTTGAAAGTATGGATCAGGTACTGAAAAGAGCATTAGTTTAATGTTGATCAAAAATCCGAAATTAGTAATATCAGCGGCTTCTATCAAGCAATGGCCAGAATCAACTATGCCAGAGATCTTGTTATGTGGTCGAAGTAATGTTGGTAAATCCACATTTATCAATACGATGGTCAAACGAAAGAGTTTGGCATATGTTGGCAAGACACCAGGTAAGACAAGACTATTAAATTTTTATGATCTTGATGAAAAGATCATGTTTGTTGACGCTCCTGGTTATGGTTTTCAAAAGGAAAGAAAAAGTGATTACGCTAATTTTGGTAAATTGATGGATGATTACATCGAAAAAAGAAGTAATCTAAAGTTATGCATATTATTATTGGATATCAGACGTGATCCAAGTACAGATGACATGATGATGATCGAATATTTTGCTCATCATCAAATACCACATTTGATCATTCTTACAAAGAGTGACAAACTATCCTATTCGCAACAATTAAAACAAAAAAACAAGGTTGCCAGTTTAATTAATATTGAACCAACAAACTTGATCATGTTTAAACATGATGATCCTGAACTTGTTGAAAAAACATGGGAAAAGATTAACACATTTATCTAAACAAAAGACGATGTCTATCATAAGCATCGTCTTTTTTTTGGATATTTTGTTTATTTCCTGATCTGACCATTACTGCTTACAAGATACTTATAACTAGTTATCTCTTTTAAACCCATAGGACCACGGGCATGCAGTTTTTGGGTACTTATTCCTAATTCAGCCCCAAAACCAAACATAAAGCCATCAGTAAAACGCGTTGATGTATTAACATTGACAACAGCAGCGTCAACGTTTGTTTGAAAATACTGGGCATTGACTGATGAAGATGTAATGATCGCTTCGGTATGTTTTGTACCATATTGACTGATATGAGCAACAGCTTCTTCAACATCATTAACAATCTTTACCGCTAAAGCAAGTCTTAGATACTCTTGTTGCCAGTCTTGTTCTGTGGCGGGAATAATGTCAGTATAGTAGGATTCACTAGCTTTATCACCATGAAGTTCAACATTATGAGCTTTTAGCACATCGAGAAGTTTACTTAAATGATCATGAGCCCACTTTTTGTTGATCAAGATCGTTTCAATTGCGTTACATACACCAGTACGTTGCGTTTTTGCATTAAGGACAATTGCTTCAGCCATATCATAATCAGCTGAATCATCAATATAAACATGACAATTACCAATACCTGTTTCTAAAATCGGAACAGTCGCGTTTAAGACAGCGTTGTTGATCAAAGATGGTCCTCCACGAGGAACGATCAAATCAATATAATCACGTAGTTTTAACATTTGATCTACAGTATCGTGAGATGGATCTTCAACGTAACAGATCGCATCACTTGGTAAACCAACCGTAGTTATGGCTTGGCGCATTACATCGATCAATGCCATATTACTATTGTAAGCGGAAGCACTTCCTCTTAATAAAATAGCACTACCAGCTTTTAATGCTAAAACAGCCGCGTCGACTGTGACGTTTGGGCGAGCTTCATAGATGGTGCCAATTACACCCATCGCAACTCTAACTTTTTTGATATTTAACAATTCAGCTGTTGTCCACTCTTCGATTATTTCTCCAATTGGATCATTAAGCTCAACAATCTGTTTAACACCGATTGCCATATCTTTGATCCGCGAATTGTTTAGCATTAATCGATCAAGTAAAGAAGGAGGCATGTTAGCTTGTGATGCTAACTCAAGATCGATCATATTTTGTTCAATAATTGTAGTTTGATGAGTTATCAAAGCCTCAGCGATAGCTGTTAAGGCTTGGTCTTTTACTTTTGTGTCAAGATTAGCGATGATACTGCTTGCTTTTTTGACAGCCATAGCTGAATCAATTAGACTATTCATGATTATTCCTCCTTATTGATCGATGCCACCCAATCGTTATGATGGATTACTTCGCTTTTTCTATTATTAACTTGTTTATTGTTTATTTCTAGGGTTGATAAGCCTAAGACTGATCGTAATTCATCAGAGCTATAATTTATCATACCAGTACCAATCTTTTCTTTATTATCAAAAAGATATACTTCAACAATATCTCCAGAGCTAAAGGTACCATCGATCGCTTTAACACCAACTGGCAATAAGCTTTTACCGTATTTACATAATGCTTCACTGGCTCCTTGATCGATAAAGATCGATCCATTTGTTGGGGCATAGAAAGCCATCCATTGTTTGCGGGTATTCATACTTTTTAAAGCAGGAAAGTAGGTGCCAACAGCGGTATTATTTACAACTTTCAATAAGATGTCTTCATCACTTGCATTACAGATAAAGACAGGTACACCAGCTTTAGTAGCCAGTTTGGCCGCACTGATCTTTGTGAACATACCACCGGTACTGTTTTGCGTCTTTGAACCTTGGGCTAGTCCTTCAATTTCCGGAGTTATCTGTTCGACAAGGGGTATGAGTGAAGCCGAGGGATCAATGCGGGGATCAGCGGTATATAAGCCATTGATATCAGTAGCTAAGATCAAAAGATCAGCGTGAACCATTGCGGCTACTTGAGCTGATAGTTTATCATTATCACCAAACTTAAGTTCGGCGATCGATACTGTATCGTTTTCATTGATGATCGGTACAGTATTACGATTTAATAATACTTCTAAAGCACTCCAAGCGTTTTTGTAACGTCTTTTGTCTTTGAAGTCGTCTCTTGTCAGTAATAGCTGAGCCGTAACGATACCATGACTTGTGAATATACGATTATATTCTTCCATTAATAGGCCTTGACCAACCGCAGCCGAGGCTTGTTTAGCCGCAATCGAAGAGGGTCGCTTATGATAACCTAATTGAGTATAACCAGCGGCTATCGCTCCAGATGTCACGATAATAACTAAATGACCATCATCTTTTAGCTTAATTACCTGATTTACTAGATTACGTAACTTTGCTGGAGCAATCGTTCCTGATTCATTAGTCAGTGAGTTTGTTCCAATCTTAACTACGATAAGTTTGTGGTCGCTCATATTGGCCTCCGTAAATATTGATATGTTGCTATTATACTATAAGGCATATAAATGTCCAATAATAGACATTAGTGGTATACTCAACTAAGTTAAGATATCAATATTTGCAATAGTGATCGCAAAATGTGATCAAGTCACAGATTGAGAAAAAGTTATATCATAGAATTAAGATGAGGTGGAAAAATGATAAGTGTGTTAATTATTGGTAAAGGTCCAGCTGGTATATCGGCTGGTATATATGCGAAAAGATCAGGGTTAGATGTAACGATAATTGGTAAAGACAATGGAGCGCTTAAGAATGCCCATTTAGTTGAAAACTATTATGGTTTTGTTGAACCAATCTTAGGTAATGAACTGATCGAAAATGGAATTAAACAGGCTTTAAGATTGGGCATTAATGTAGTAGATGATGAAGTTTTATCGATCGATTATAATGAAGACTATATTGTAACAACCAAAAAGGATACATATATCGCTAAAACGGTCATCATGGCAACAGGATCTCCTCGACAAACACCAAACATCAAAGGACTAAAAAACTATGAAGGAAAAGGGGTTAGTTATTGTGCTGTGTGTGATGCTTTCTTCTATCGTGGTAAAGATGTTGTTGTATTAGGTTGTTGTGACTATGCGATGCATGAAGCAAGAGAATTGGTCAATGTAGCTCGTTCAGTCAATATCCTAACAAATAACGCAGAACCAAGTGGCCTTGTTCCTGATGAAGCAAAAGTCATTACTAATGAGATCAATGAGATCGTTGGCGATGAAAGGGTACAGAAGATTACTTTTAAAGACGATACCTTCATTAAGACTGACGGGGTATTTGTGGCATATGGTGTTGCTGGTAGTTCTGATTTCGCCAAGAAACTTGGCGTTATAACAGAAAACAATAAGATCATAGTTGATGAGCAAATGGCTACTAATCTACCAGGATTGTTCGCTGCTGGTGATTGTATTGGCGGAGTCTATCAAATCGCAAAAGCGATCAATGATGGATCAATTGCTGGTTTAGCTGCTAGTAAGTATATAAAACGGTTGAATATTATCAAATAGTACCTTTAAGGTACTTTTTTTGTTAGAATATTGTTAGAGGTATCAAAATGATCGAAAAGGACATTAAATTTTATCTTCAAGAGAACATTCAAGTTTGGGATAAATTGAAATCAGACGAAAAGAAGGATTTGATAGATAGTTCAATGATTAACTGTTATCAAAAAAATGAGAATCTTCATGGTCGTGATAGTGGCTGTATTGGAACGCTGTTTGTGTTAACTGGACAACTTCGTGTTTACATCTTATCAGATGAAGGTAAAGAAATTACCCTCTATCGTTTATATAAAAATGACTCATGTGTTTTATCGGCTTCATGTGTCTTGGCTAATATTAATTTTGATGTATTTATCGATGCTGAAGAAAATGCGGAGATATTGATGATCAATTCAGCGGTGGTTTCCCAGATCATGCAAAGAAACATTCATTTTGAATGTTATATCTATAAACTTACGACTGAACGCTTTAGTGATGTCATGTGGGCTATGCAACAGATCTTGTTTCGTGGTATTGATGAAAGAGTCGCTTCCTGTTTATGGGATGCTAGTCTCCATAGTGATACTGAATTAATTCAGATAACTCATGAAACGATCGCTAAAGATATTGGTAGTGCTCGTGAAGTGGTAAGTCGCATGTTGAAATATTTTGAAAGTGAAGGGATAGTAAAGCTTTTTCGCAAGGGAGTAAAGATCTTAAACAAACCAAAATTGAAGGGTTTGATCAAATAAAAAAAGCCGATTAGATCAATGATCTATCGGCTTCTTTAGTATTAATCTTAAAGTAAAGCTAGGATTGCTTCTTTGGATTTGAATCCTAATGAAGTATTTTTGACTTTACCATCTTTGATGACCATCACTGTCGGTATTGACATAATACCAAATTGTCTTGCTAGATCTGTTTCTTTATCAACATCGATCTTAACAACTTTGATATCATCACGTTCTTTAGCTATTTGCTCAATTACTGGTGAAAGCATCTTACAAGGACCACACCAATCGGCGTAGAAATCGATCAATACTGCTTTTTCAGAGTTTATTACTTCTTCTTT
Organism: uncultured Erysipelotrichaceae bacterium; assembly: GCA_964501425.1. GTDB lineage: Bacteria > Bacillota_I > Bacilli_A > Erysipelotrichales > Erysipelotrichaceae > JAQUCI01. Next base: position 6,490 of record CAZCSQ010000036.1, on the reverse strand, counting down.
AAATGTTTCTTTTGTTACTTTTGTTAATGTCATATATATCACTCCTTTGACAATGTTATAATACGCTATCTAAAAAAATGTTTCAGTGATAAAATCACAAATAGCGAAAAAAATGATATTATAAAATAAAGGAGTTATTATGTTAGCTAAAAAGAAGACAATTACTTGCCTCAAATGTCAAAACACATATGTAGTGGATCACATTGATTATATCTTCAGTGATGAAGATCTTAGTTTACAACTTAAAAATCATCAATTTTACGGAAATAAGTGTCCAAGTTGTCAAAACTTTAATATAGATGTTCATGATACTTTATATGTTGATCATCAAAAACGCTTTATCATCTGTTTATTACCAAACTTTAAAGAAAGTGACACTCAACAAGCAGCTGTCTTAAACAAACTGTTACTTGAAAATAAGATTGATAATGACTTTGATCTTAAAAGATTAACAGTTGATCATATACAGTTTGTTGAAAAGATCAATATATTGGAAAGCGAACTTGATGATCGGATCGTTGAGATCTATAAATATCTTTATAAAGGGAAATTATTAAAAGATTACCCCGATATAAATAAGATTCTTGCTTATTATACGCTTGAACAACAAAGTGCCCATCTTGTCTTTATTGCTGACACAGCTGATTTTCATGTAGTTTTTGATAAAGAACTATATGATCAGATCTATAGTGATTTCCATATCGTTTTAACAAAAGATAATGAATATCTATTGATCGATGATGAGTGGGTTAGACTGTTTTTTGAAAAGTTGAGTGACAACGGAGGTAATTGATCATGACATTTTAGAAACAGAAAGATTAATATTAAGAAGTGTCAATCATGATGACATTAAAGATTTGTATGAAATATGGAAAACGGATTTTGTACAGAAATATAATGTCATGAAAGTTGTGCCATTTAGTGAGTATCAAGAATCAATGGAGAAAGAACTTAGCTTGGATAATCTTTGTATTGTCTTAAAGGAAACCGATACCGTGATTGGTCATTTGACAATGAGTGATGATAGTATTCGTTATCGTGTAAACTCGATCATGATATCTTACTGGTTAAAACAAGAACATAGTAATCAAGGATATATGAGTGAAGCATTAGTCACATTACTAGATTATCTATTTTATACTAAAAAGTATGATCTGGTTACGGCTCGCGTATTTAGTGATAATAAAGCTTCGTTATCATTACTATTGAAATTAGGTTTCCAACAGGAAGGTTATCTACGACACGCTATTAAAAATCACAAAGACAAGATCTTTGATGATGTTCTTTTCGTAAAGTTCAAATAGTAAGGCCTATTTATAACTTTACATTAGTAAGATATTTATCTATAATGTAATAAATCCAATGATAAGAAGAGTAGTCATTAACTAATCGCAAAGAGAGTCTTGTTAGGTGTAAATAGACCGATAGTTAAAGATGAAGGTCATCTTTGAGGAGCTTTGATGAATCAAGTAGTCAAAGACGGGACTTCCGTTAAAAAGGGTCAAGGCATTTTGGCAAATATAGGTGGTACCACGTTAAGCGTCCTAATTAAGGGTGCTTTTTTATTTAAGGGGGATATATGTTAAAGTTAGAATTACCAGAAGTAGAAACAGCAAGATTGATCATACGACCAATTAGATTATCAGATGCTCAAGATCTTTATGAAATAGCTAGTGATCAACGAGTAAATGAGCATCTATTATATCCACTTCATAAGTCAGTAGATGATACCAAAAATATCATTGAAAGATTATTTCTGAATAGGGTAAGTCAAGGTGTTCCTTCCGCATATGTATTAGTAGATAAAACAAACAATAAGATGATCGGAACCTGTGATTTTGTCTCAGTTCGTTATGGGGATGTGGCGGAAATTGGCTACTCACTTAATCATGATTATTGGAATAAAGGATTAATGAGTGAAGCCATTAAAAAGGTGATTGAAGTTGGCTTTGAATATATTGGTTTACGAAGAATTGAAATCAAACATAGTGTTCATAACAAAGCATCACAAAGAGTCATTGAAAAAGCCGGATTTATCTATGAAGCAACGCTTGTTAAATTGTTATATGATAAAACGATCAATGATTATGCGGATTGTCGTCAATATCGATTATTAAAGGAAGAATGGAGAAAGCAAGATGAAAGAACTAGCAACTAAATATGATCATCATGAAGTAGAGTTAGATAAATATCAAGACTGGGTAAGTAATGATTATTTTACAGCAGGAGATCTTAGTAAGAAACCTTACTGTATCGTTATTCCGCCACCCAATGTTACTGGTAAACTGCATTTAGGTCATGCTTGGGATACAACTTTACAAGATATCATTGCTCGTTACAAGCGTATGCAAGGCTTTGACATGTTGTGGTTATCGGGAATGGATCATGCTGGTATCGCTACGCAGGCTAAGGTTGATGCGCGCTTAAAAGAGCAGGGAATATCAAGATATGATATCGGAAGAGAGAAGTTTTTAGAACATGCTTGGACATGGAAAGAAGAATACGCTAAAACAATTCGCCAACAATGGGCAAAAATGGGTTTATCTTTAGATTATAGTCGTGAACGTTTTACTTTAGATGATGGCTTAAGTGCAGCAGTTAAGAAAGTATTCGTTGATCTATACAATGATGGTTTGATCTATCAGGGAGAAAGGATCATCAATTGGGATCCAGAAGCTAAGACGGCTTTAAGTAATATTGAGGTTATTCATAAGGAGATCGAAGGTAAATTCTATACGTTTCGTTATCAATTTGAAGATAGTGATGAGTATTTAGCTGTTGCCACAACTAGACCTGAAACAATGTTTGGTGATGTATGTGTTGTTGTTAATCCAAAAGACAAAAGATTTCAACATGTTGTTGGTAAACGGGTAATCAATCCTGCAAATCACGAGGTGATACCAATCATCGCTGATGACTATATTGATATGGAATTTGGAACAGGGGCGATGAAATGTACACCGGCTCATGATCCAAATGATTTTATCATTGGTGAAAAACATGGATTAAAACGTCCTATTTGTATAAATGAGGACGGGTCTATGAATGAATTAGCGCAAGAATTCAATGGGTTGGATCGTTTTGCATGTCGTGATGCTTTAGTAGAGCGGATTGAGGCAGAAGGTAATCTGATCAAGGTTGAAAAGCATGTTCATCAAGTAGGTCATTCTGAAAGAACCGATGTGATCATTGAACCTTACTTATCTAAACAATGGTTTGTTAAGATGAAACCACTTGCCCAAGCTGTTTTAGAGAATCAAGAGATAGAAGATGAAAAGATCAATTTCTATCCAAAACGGTTTGCCAAGAATTTTAGTTTGTGGCTTGAGAATATTGAAGACTGGTGCATTTCCAGACAGTTATGGTGGGGACATCGTATTCCTGCTTATTATCATAATGATACTAATGAAATCTATGTTGGACTTGAAACACCACAAGACATCGAGAATTGGCATCAAGATGAAGACGTCTTAGATACTTGGTTTTCTAGTGCATTATGGCCATTTAGTACCTTAGGCTGGCCTGAGCAAACAAGTGATTATCAACGTTACTATCCTAATGATACGTTAGTGACTGGTTATGATATCATCTTTTTCTGGGTAGCTCGTATGGCTTTTCAAGCACGTTATTTTACGAATAAACGTCCGTTCAAAGATTGTTTGATCCATGGACTTATTCGTGATGAAGATGGACGTAAGATGAGTAAATCACTTGGTAATGGTATTGATCCAATGGATGTTATTGATAAATATGGTGTTGATTCTTTACGCTTTTTCTTAACTACTAATTCAACACCAGGACAAGATATTCGTTATAGTCCTGAAAAGATTGAAGCATCTTGGAATTTCATCAATAAGATCTGGAACGCAACACGTTTTGTGATGATGAATATTCCAGAAGATTTTAGCTTAGATAAGTTATCATTAGCGCATGTTGGCTTTATCGATCAATGGATCATTCAACGGTTTAATGAGACATTAACGAGCGTTAATGCTAATATGGATCGTTATGAGTTTGCGTTAGTTGGCAATGAATTATATAGCTTTATATGGGATGATTTTTGTAGTTGGTACATTGAATTAGCTAAGGCGGGACTAAGTAGTGATGACCAGCAAGTTAAATCGGCCACACAATCTACCTTGATTACCATCTTACTTGGTATCATCAAACTCTTACATCCGTTTATGCCATTTGTTAGTGAAGAGATCTACCAATATTTACCACATAACAAAGACGCATTGTGTATTGAGGATTGGCCAACACTAATTGACATGGATACTGACGCTGCGAGTGAGAAATGTCAACGTTTGATCAGTATCATTAAGGGTATTAGAGAAGTCAAGATTGATGCCATGCTAAAACCTAATACTGAGCTCTCTGTCGCTATAAAAGATGAAAGTGGTAACTTTATCAAGGTTGATGAGTTAATGGCTGTAATCTTGCTTAAAATGACTCATACGACCTGGGTTGATGAATTAGACGGTGAGTTAATGGTCAAACCGATCAATAATGGAGTTTTGTATATTCCTCAAGATCAAGTTATTGACAAAGATGCGGAAAAAATAAGATTAACAAATGAGCAAGAAAAACTAATTAAAGAGATCCAAAGAGCTCAAACTATGTTAGAAAATCCTAATTTTGTCAGTAAAGCACCTGAAGAAAAGGTTAATATTGAAAAGAATAAATTAGAGGAATATCAAAGACAGTATGAGTTGATCATTACAAGGCTCAAGGATTTAAATAATGAATAAAAGAATTGAAAAACTTGTCTTGATGCTGAAACAAGCACAGATCGATCAAATGATCATCAGTGATTATTATAATATCTTATATTTGACGGATTTAAAGCTCCATGTTGGTGAAAGACTAATCGTTTTATTGATCAGTCATGATAAAAAGCCAGTATTATATGTTAATCGTTTATTTCCACTTAGTGAAAACAATGAATATGATATTCATTACTATGATGATACAGATGATCCGATTACGTTATTAAAAGCTAGTCTATCTGGAAAAACTATTGGTATCGATAAGAATTGGCCCGCTGGTTTTTTGATCAGACTTATGGAGATAAATCAAGCCCATTATCAATGTGGATCATTTATCATTGATCAGTTAAGAGCGATCAAAGATGAACATGAACAAAGACTTATGATCAAGGCATCACAAGTAAATGATGAGATAATGAACAAGATCGTTTTTGATCTATCTGAAGGTGTTAGTGAAAAAGAGATCGCTGATAAACTTAAAGCATATTTTATAGAAGCGAGTGGTATCGCTGGATCATTTGAGGCAATCGTGGCCTTTGGTGAAAACGGTGCTAATCCTCATGCTTTGCCATCAGATAGAACGCTTAAGGAAGGCGATTGTATCATTATTGATATGGGTGGTATCTATCAGGATTACTGTAGTGATATGACTAGGACCTTCTTTTGGAAAAGGGACCAGCTTGGTGATATCTATGATATAGTTAGAAAAGCCAATCTGGCGGCGATCGCTAAAATACGTCCAGGTGTTAGTTTTGCTGAAGTGGATCAAGCAGCGCGATCGATCATAACTGAGGCTGGTTATGGACAATATTTCACCCATCGTACAGGTCATGGTATCGGTTTACAAGTTCACGAACCATATGATGTAGCGGCTAATACTGAGACTCTTATCCAATATGGAATGTGTTTTTCAGTCGAGCCAGGTATTTATCTTCCTAATGTTGGTGGCGTTAGAATTGAAGATCTAGTTTTGGTTGATAATGATAAAGCAATTGTTTTGAATAATTTTAGTAAAAATAAGCTGATCTTGGGTTAGATTAGTAAGCATTTTATAAGTAAGGAGTTTTGATGATTAAAAAAGTTGTAGTTTTATTTCTAAGTATCTTATTAGTATCATTTAGTGTAAGTATCGTCTTAAAGTGTGCGATTGGAGTTGGAGCCTGGGATGCTTTTAGTCAAACAGCTTCAGGACTGATCGGCATCAAGGTTGGTACCTTTTCGATGTTTATGAATATTACATGCGTTGTTGCGCAGATTATACTAAGAAAACAGATCAAGATCACCTTGATCTTACAGATAGTCTTAGCTGTTTCATTAGGAGTTTTGATCAATTTTTTCTACTATGATTTACTTGGTAATTGGGATACAGGATCCTATTTTACAACGATGATCTTCTTTCTTATTGGCAATATAAGTTGTGCCTTTGGTGTTGGGACGGTAACAGCTCAGAATTTTATCAGTTTCCCACTTGAGGGACTATGTATGGAAGTCGCTAATAAACTAAATCGTCCGTTTGGTAAGATTAGACAACTTGCGGATATCGTGACAATGGGTGGAGTATTGATCTTAGTTTTATTATTTAGTGGTTTAATGACTATTAGAGAAGGAACGGTGATTGGTATGATCATCTTTGGACCTTTACTTGATCTTTATATGCGTTATGTCAAACCATTTATGTTTAAGATTAAAGTGTTTTAGTATTGACATTTACACAAATCAAG
>CAZCSQ010000035.1:7966-13324 GCA_964501425.1 uncultured Erysipelotrichaceae bacterium | reverse complement strand
CTCGTTTAACTTTCTCTTAATACAGCTTGGAATTGTTTTTTCAACATCTTAATAATCTCTTGTTGGATTTCTTGAACGTCTTGATCATTAAGGGTTTTATCCAACGATTGATAAGTAATACTGAAAGCTAATGATTTTTTACCTTTTTCCACATGTGTTCCTTGATATACATCAAAGACAATAACATCTTTAACAAGCTTTCCACCAGTTTTTTTGATGGCTATACACATATCGTTGGCTTTGATACTATTATCGACGACCAAGGCAAGATCATAATTTACTCCAGGAAAACGCGGTATTGGTTGAAACTTAACCTTTGATGTATTACTACTATAGATCGCTGATAGATCAATTTCCGCCATGATTGAGCGATCAATATCCCATTGTTTTTGTTTGATAGGATGAATACTGCCCAAAATAGCGATCAAAGTCCGATCAAGATAGACAAGTGCGCTTTGATAAGGATTAAACAGATTGTGATCAAGATCATTTTCCTTAAAAGTAACCCGCTTAGGATCAAATCCAAGCTTCTCGATCAGTTTGATAACTAAACCCTTTAAAGTATAAAAATCATTGACACGTGTCAGGTGTTTCCATCTATTTATCGTTGTTTGACTACTAATCACAAGCGCTAAATGTTCTTTTTCAACATTATCATCACTATAGACATTTCCAATCTCAAAAAGCATATATTCATTTAAATAACGAGCTTTATTATAAGCTATTGTTTCTAAGATGCTTGGTAATATAGAAGTACGATAATACTTTTTATCCTCACTTAATGGATTACTTAAGCTAACGGGTTTTTCAATAGCTAAGACACTATCTTGTAGATGTTTATTACTTACTAAAGAGTAATTTATAACTTCATAGAAACCTTGATCTTTCAAGATGTCTTTAATCTGATAACGTGTTTTAGCATTAAGCGCGTATTCACCACTTACCTGATATATCTTAGGCAACGTTGCGGGTACATTTTCATAACCCAATAATCGGATAACTTCTTCCGTTAGATCAACTGGTAAGCGCAGATCAGTACGATATGATGGTATCCTTACAGTTATATCATCTTTTACATAGGTTGGATCTAGCTGTAAACGTCTAAAAACATCAATTAACTCTTTCATCGTAAAATCCGTGGAAAGATAATGATTGATAAAAGAGGCCGAAATCGTAATTTGATATGGCTTATCACTGAAATCACCAAGAATGACTGATTGTTCAATTTGCTCAGCTTCGGCAAGTTCAATTAATAAAGCAACGGCTCGATCAACAGCTTTTTTAGGAGCTAGAGGATCGATACCTTTTTGAAAGCGTAAACTAGCTTCAGTTGTTAGATTTAGCCTTCTACTACTATTACGTATTGTTGCAAGATCAAAGATAGCTGCCTCAATGATTATCGAGGTTGTCGATTCATCAATTTTACTATCCTCTCCACCCATTATTCCGGCTATACCAATAGCTTGATCATTACTAGTGATCATCAGATCACCCTTTAGTATTTGATAAGCTTGTCCATCAAGGGCTGTATAAACCGTTTCTAGATCATCTCTGACGACGATTTCTTTCGCTGGCATTTTCGCTAGATCATAAAAATGAAGTGGTTGACCTGTCTCTAACATAACATAGTTAGAAATGTCAACGACATTATTGATTGACTTAATACCAACACTTAATAAAGCATCCTTCATCCATTGGGGTGATTGTTTGATCACTAATTTGTTGATTATCTTACCAATGAATTTTGAACAATGAACAGTTTTACTAATGATCTTTAGCTCGCTATTTAGTCCAATATCACTTTTATTTTCATATTCTGGCAGCGTGACTTTACGATCGAAGATTGCCCCAACTTCATAGGCTAGTGAAAATAAGGCTAAACAATCAGCCCGATTAGGCGTTAAACTGATATCGATCAAAACATCATCTAAGCCAAGATAGGCCAACGGATTAAGATCTCCCACTTTTGCATGATCGGGTAAAACGGTAATACCACTCAATTCTTGCTCACTTAGTGTTTTCTTATCGACACCAAGTTCAAATAATGAACAGATCATACCCTGTGACTTTTCACCACGAATATTACCAGCTTTGATCGTTATTTCCGGCAATTGAGATCCTACTTGGGCCACAATGACCTTCTGCCCTTGTGCGACATTAGCCGCTCCACAAATGATCTGTAATGTTTCCTTACCGATATCTACTTGGCATAGATGAAGATGATCACTATCAGGATGATCCACACACTCTAAAACATGACCTACGACCAAATTTGTCCCATATGCTAATCGCGATATCCCTTCAACTTCTAAACCAGCGTTAGTTAATTTATCCGCTAATAACTCAGGGCTAATATCCGTTAGATCAACATATTTTTTTAACCAATTATAACTTGTTTTCATCTTTATCTCCTATTCGAAACGATCAAAGTTGGCAAGAAAACGAACATCGTTTAGATAAAAATTACGAATATCATCAATTCCATACTTTAACATCGCTACTCTTTCAACACCCATACCAAACGCAAAGCCACTATATTTCTTGGAGTCAATACCGGCCATTTCTAAGACTTGGGGATGAACCATTCCTGATCCAAGAATTTCAATCCAACCGGTCTTTTTACAGATATGACAACCCTTACCATTACAGTTAAAACATGAGACATCTACTTCTACAGATGGTTCAGTAAACTGAAAGTAACTTGGTCGCAAACGTATCGTACGACTTTCACCAAAGAGCTTTTTAGCCATCAATTCTAAGGTTCCTTTAAGATCACCAAGCGTAATATCCTCACCAACGACTAACCCTTCCATCTGTGTGAACTGATGGCTATGAGTAGCATCATCATCATCACGACGATAGGTCTTTCCAGGACAGATAACCTTGATTGGTAGCTGATTTGCTTTTTCTTCAAGTACTCTGGTTTGGATAGCTGTCGTATGCGTTCTTAGTAATCTTTCAACATCGATGTAGAAAGTATCCTGCATATCACGAGCTGGATGATTTTGAGGAATATTAGCTCTTTCAAAGTTGTACATATCATACTCTACTTCAGGTCCTTCAACGATCTGATAACCCATATTCATAAAGATCATCTCTACTTCTTTTTGGACGATCGTTAATGGATGTAAATGACCAATTAGCGTCTGATCACCATCTAAAGTGATATCGATCTTATCTTTTTGAAGGTCATCTAACATTTGTTTTTGTTGTAAACTACTTGCTTTATCACTAATAGCTTGTTCAAATAGCTGTTTAAGCTCATTAACCGCTTTACCAAAAATAGGTCTCTCAGAATTATCAAGGTCCTTCATTTTCATTAAAAGCCCTTGGATGATCCCTTTTTTACCCAAGTATTCTATTCTGATCTGTTCAATATCATTGACTGATAGAGCTTTATCAATCTTTATTAATCCCTCTTGTTTAATCTGATCCCAATCGTTCATTTTATCCTCCTAAATAAAAAAACCGCTGTCCAGGAACGAACAAGCGCGGTACCATCCTGATTTGCAAAAAATGCACATCTTAATTTGTTAACGCTAGTCAGCGGGGATGATTAGTCCCACTCCCAAGTGAATTCATCAGTATATCCTGAAAGTGATTTACAGCTTTATCACTTCTCTCTGGCAGGCATTAACTGATTACTATGCTTGATCATCGTTTTAATAAATGTATTATAACAACACTTCAATATTTATTCAATCAAAATTGCGGAAGTGATAAAGACATATTCCGGCTGCGATCGCCACATTTAAAGATTCAAATCCTTGTATCTCGATAAAAACGTTATCATCACAGACATTAAGAAGCTCTTTTGATACTCCTTGTCCTTCATTACCAAACACTAACGCCACTTTATCAATTCTTTCAAATGATTGTAGTCCAGATGCTTTATCAAGTGCTGTCCCATATACTTTATAATCTTCTTGTTTGAGCTTATTTATCAAATCAAGGATATTTATACTTCTGATGTTAGCCTTAAAGATCGCTCCTTGTGATGAACGGATTAGTTTCTCATTGTATAAATCAACACTATCTAAAGATAAAAAGATATCATTAAAGCCAAAAGCGATCGCCGTTCTAATGATCGTACCAACATTACCAGGATCTTGTACATTATCAAGAATGACCACCTTATTGCCAATTTTGTCTGTTTGATCAAAGAATGAACACAAACCAATCACATCGACTAAGGAAACAGTAGTTGAAAGCTTATTCATAACCTCATCACTTACTAATAGCGTATTATCAAAAGTAGTATGATAAGTACGATCTTTTCTAGTGATCAATTGCTTTAAGACACCAGCTTTGTTAGCTTCTTCACACAAATGAATGCCTTCTATTAAAAATGATCGTTTTTGATTACGATATTTCTTATGTTTAAGCTTAACTAATTCTTTGATATAAGCGTTATTGACTGATGTTATCTCCATAGATCTACCTCCTTGTTATTATAACCTTTATGCTTCAAAGATAAAACTATTATCCATTGACCATCATAAGAAAACACAGACATTGTCTGTGCTTTACTCCTTTTTAGATTAAACTTTTAATGATTTGATGACATCTTGGACATAATCCATCTTCATCGGCTTCATCACTGATATTCCAACAACGAGGACATACTTGACCTTCTGCTTTACTGATCTTAACTTTAGAAACTTCATATTGATCATAATCAGTATTAGTGTCTAAATGGGCTGCACTGACAATAAAGAATTGGGTTAGATTATCATCAAGTAACTCACTGATCAACTGTTGATCTTTAGCACTGACTTCAAGACTTACTCTAGCTTCTAGTGATTTCCCTATCGTTTTTTGAGAGCGCATATTTTCGATCGCTTTATTAACATCATCTCTGATCATGATCAAACGTGCAAAGTTATCTTTAAGATACTCAGCTTGATCAAGTTGTTTCTCTGGTGTAAACGATAGAAGATGAACAGATTTAGCTTGTTCATGTTTATAATTACCCCATATTTCTTCGGTGGTAAATGATAAGATTGGAGCCCACAAACGAACTAGGCAATCAACTAGATCATATAAGACAGATTGTACTTGACGACGTCTTCTTGAATTAGGCAACTCAATATAAACGATATCTTTAATATAATCTAAATAAAATGAACTTAGATAATTTGTCATAAATGTAGTCAAAGACGATGATACCTCAAGGAAATTATAATTCATATAAGCATTGATACACTTTTTATTGATATCATTTAACAAGACTGTCAAATATCTATCGATTGGTTCACGCTCTTTATATGGTACATAATCTGTTTCAAAGTCAAAATATTCATCAGAAATATGACCTAACATAAAGCGGAAAGTATTTCGAATCTTACGATACTGTTC
>CAZCSQ010000035.1:0-7866 GCA_964501425.1 uncultured Erysipelotrichaceae bacterium | reverse complement strand
AGGATAATCTAAGCCACGAGCCTTTAATACGTTATGAGAAGAACCTGAATCAAACCAAACATCCATGATATCATTCTCTTTACGATAAACATTATTAGGACTTAATTTATTTGTATATCCTTTGGGTAAAAGATCGATAGCTTCCTTTTCAAACCAAACATTACTACCGTATTGAGCAAATAGTTCAGCGATATGATCAAATACTTCTTTTTCCATGATCGGGGTATCAGCTTCTGTATAAATGATCGGTATTGGTACACCCCATAGACGTTGACGAGATATACACCAATCACCTCGTTCTTTGATCATGTTGTATAAGCGGATCTCTCCCCATTCGTTCTCCCAATGGACGGATTTAATCTGCGATAAGATCTTATCTCTGATCTTTTCAATTGACGCAAACCATTGCACAGTTGCTCGATAGATAACAGGCTTCTTCATACGTTCATCATGAGGATAACTATGAACTAGCCATTCAAGTTTTAATAAAGCACCTAATTCATCAAGTTTTTTAGTGATTGTCTTGTTAGCATCATCCACAAACTGACCAACTAAGAATTCACCCGCTTCTTCTGTCATACATCCTTTTTCATCTACTGGACAATACGCTGGTAGATCATATTTCTGGCCAACATAAAAGTCATCAGCTCCATGTCCTGGTGCGGTATGAACACAACCTGTACCATCTTCATCAGTAACATGAGTTCCCAAAATGATCAATGAAGGACGTTCAGGGTAAAATGGATGCTTAACAGTGATGTATTCAAGTTCTTTTCCTTGATATACCTTGACGACTTCGCCTGTAAGTTCAAACTTAGCTAATAATTCTGTAACTTTATCAGCCAGCATGATCAATTTACCTTTTTCGGTTTTAACTACGGCATATTTAAAGTCAGGATGTAAGGAAATAGCCAAATTGGCTGGTATTGTCCAAGGTGTAGTTGTCCAGATCACAAAACGCTCATCCGTTAAGATGCCTTTTCCATCTAATACATCAAAAGCAACAAAGATAGCTGGATCCTTTTTATCAATATAGACAATCTCAGCTTCAGCTAAAGCACTTTCTCTAGCTGGAGACCAATATATTGGCTTTAAACCTTGATAGATCAATCCTGATAAAGCCATTTTCGCAAATGAACGGATTTGATCAGCCTCATAACTTTTTTGTAAAGTTATATAAGGATTATCAAAATCGGCCAATGTTCCAAGACGCTTCATGGTACTCATTTGGATCTTGATCTGTTTTTGCGCATATTCTTCACATTTCAATCTAAAATCAGCTGGAGCTAATTCTTTACGATTAACGCCCAGTTTTTGAATAGCGTTTTCAATTGGTAAACCATGCGTATCCCAACCCGGAATAAACGGAGTAAAACGATCATTCATCGCATGGCTTTTAACGATAAAATCTTTAATGATCCGATTCATGGCTGTTCCAGCATGTAAGTTACCATTAGCGTATGGAGGACCATCATGTAATATGTAACTTTCTTGTCCTTCGTGTTTTTTAAGTAAACACTCATAAAGATTCATTGCTTCCCAATCAGCTTGGATCAATGGTTCTTTGATTGCGAGATTTCCTCGCATTTCAAAATCAGTCTTAGGCATTAATAACGTATCTTTATAATCCATCTTAATTCTCCCCTTCATAAAAAAAACGTCCATCTAAGGACGCAATGGCGCGGTACCACCTTAGTTTATGCTTACACATACAACTTGATACCTTAACGCGGTTATACGACTGAAACTACTTAATTCATCTCAGTGACAAACAAGTGATAATCAATAAACTTAGGATACCCATTTCCATCATCTAGGGTTCTCTATGATCTTACATTTATGATCTTATCTTATTTTTAGTCTTATTCCTTAGTTCTTCAAAATACGTGAATCGATTGGCTCAAATATTTCAAACTCATCTAATGTTTTTTGTAATGCGATCAGTTTTTCTTGCATGTCAGATTTAACTTCATTAGCATCATTAGCGATCCTTGCGATATCGATCAACAATAATCGGGCTGTAGATAGTGCTTCTTGAACGATCGAATCGGCATTGTTTTGGGCTGTACTAATGATCGCATTAGCTTCGCGTAGTGCTATTCTTGACATATCATCAGCGGCCTTTTCTCTAATAGACAATTCTTTGATCAATACTTGATAACGATCTTTTATGATCGCTAACTGTTCATTGGCTTGATCAGCCAGTTTACGATATCTAGCAACCTGAATTTCAGCTTCGGTAAGTCTATCGGTCAAGTCTTTAAGTTGTTCATCGACTTCATAACGGTTATAACCGTTTTTCATGGTCGAGAATTTTTTCTTATTATCCATGTGACTTACCCCTTTACTCATACTGCCCTAATCTAAGCAAAAGGCGCTCTTTTTTGGTGTTTTTCAATACTTCCATAATGATATAGCGCCCATATCCTCTTATAGAAATCGTATCATCATTATTGCACAAAAAATCCTTTTCTTCAAGCATCTCATAATTGACACTAACAAGGCCAGAAACGATCAGATCTTGCGCTTTACTGCGTGATATATTAACCAATGCAGCAACGATACAGTCCAATCTTAATCCTGAAACTACCTTCGTAAACTCTCGAATATTGATATTAGGAATGATCGGTTGTAAACTAATCGAAAAACTTACATTAAGCTTATTGATCTTTGTTAGGTGGTCAATGATGTAACGATGATTTTCTTCCATTACATAGATAACGATCACCCCATTATCAACCCACATATCACCGAATTGATCACGTTTGATGCCAAGATTCATTAAAGCACCTAAGACATCGCGATGTGTCAGCTTTACATATTTATCTTTGATATGGCAATATAAACAAACGATCTTATTATTAGAAGGATCATTAAAGATCACCCTTCTTAAGGTAGCGTTAGGATAGCCACCACTGATTTCATAAAGACAACGATTCTTAAGATACATGTTTACCGTTTGATACTCATTTGGTCTTAAAAAATTAGAGTATCGAGGTAATTGATATCTTTCACTTTGATCACTTAGTTCATCAATGCGCTTTAATAGTGAATCATACTCATTAAATCTAGTCAGAGGTATCCTCAATGTTGATCATCCCATCTACTGGAATTGATTTGGGGGCACATAAGATTACATTAGTACCAATTTTTTGAATACTACCATCTAAAGCGAAGACAACACCTGTTAAAAAATCGATCGTTCTTTGTGAATATTCACGAGGTAAGCGATGTAGATTGATAACAGCCGCGCTACCCTTTTTCAAATACACAGCGATATCTTCCGCTTCTTCAAAAGAACGGGGTTCAAACAAGACCATTTTTATGTCACTACCTAGTTTTGATAGTCCCTTATGTTTCGGTGATTCATAATCACTGATTCCTTTGGATTCTTCCTCACTCAATTCAACATATTCATCAACTTCAACTTCGGGAGCGATCAAGTCTTTGACTTTGTTCATTAATTTCATAGCTAAGCCTCCTATTGTAAAATTATATCACGGACGGGTTAAAAGCGGTAAACATAATTGATTAGCAAGTAGTACTTCTATGTATGCGTTGTTTGAATATAAAAATCTTGGTAGCTCATTGAGCTACCAAGATCATCTAAACTCATTTATTCAGCTTCAATTAAGCCATATCCACCATCATTACGTTTATAAACAACAGCGGCGTCATTAGTTTCAGCATCCTTATAAAGGAAAAACGTATGACCTAGCATCTCCATTCGCAAGATTGCTTCATCAAGATCCATTCTGTCTAATTTAACCATTTTCGTTCTGACAACTTCATCGTCTTCTTCATGTATTGGTACATCATCTTCCTCTTCCAAGAAAGCTAATGCCAGTTTTTCACGATGTTTACGTGATAGTCGCGTTTTTTGTCTTCTTATTTGATCTTCAAGCTTATCAACAGCTAGATCAATAGCCGCATATAGATCATCATGAGCTACTTCAGCTCTTAATATGCCAATCTTGGTGGGAATAGTCACCTCAATTTTCTGGTATAAGGGGTAAATCTTAACAATAACATTCGCAACCGTTTCATCATCGATAATGAAGTATTTTTCTAAAAATGAAAGTTTCTTCTCGATACGGGCTTGCATTGCGTCCGTAATACTCACATTCTGTCCATAGATATAAAATTTCATTGTTATACCTCCTATCTATATTATAATCATAAATTTACATAAATATGAGAAAAATAACTGAAAACTTTATAAATATCTTTTCAAGAATGATTCTACGTTTTTATATGCAATAGCTTCAACCTCTTTTTGGGAAAAGCCAACTTCACCTAGTGCTTTGATCATTCTTTGACTTTGACCGGCATTAGTCATATCAATAGCCATTGATCCGATGAATCTCTCAGATAAAAAATCCATGAAATCCAACCCTAACGCTAAGTGTTCATAACCGATCAAATCTGCGATATACCTACCATGTAAAGCCAAATTCATGACTGTTTGTTCGGTTGGATCTTTATGAATAAAACTTTTGGCAGCGTTTAATCCGACCAGTCCCCCTTTTAAACCAATCGCTTTGATCTGTTGATCGGTAAGATTGCGTTGATGGTTACATAAGCTTCTTGCATTGGAGTGGGTAGCGATAATCGGCATTTGACTAAATGATATAATATCCCAAAAAGTCTTTTCATTAGTGTGAGAAACATCAATGATCATCTTTCTCTCATTCATCTGCTTGATCGCTTCTACTCCTAATTCAGTTAAGCCTCTTAAAGGATTATTAGGCCAGCCTTCCGCAAGAGAATTGCTTTCATTCCAACATAATGATCCAATTCTTACTCCATGATCATATAGCCAATCGATTCTCTCACTAACATGATCGATAATACCACACATTCCTTCAACACTAATGATCGCTAAGATCTTATCATCAATGATCAGATCATCTGCTTTTTTAACCCAACGAAAATGCTCAGAATTAGCTTTTATTTCAGTGCTTGTTTCTAAGACCATATGTTGCATGGTCTCCCAATCTTCTTTTCCTGAAAAAAAACAGGCCATGGTAACACCATAAATTTCACCCTTGAGTAATTTTGGTAAATGATCATTTCTTAAAACATCTTGCTTTTTCTGTTGAAGTTTCTCATAAATGTCAACGCCAATATCAGCATGAAGATCAAAAATACGCATGTTATCTCCTTTAATAGATTGGATCGAAATATTTCATCGATTGTAGATCGCTATGTCCTGTATCATAACTTCTATTGTTAATAAAGCTAAGTAATTTCTTATCTGAGCCATCTTGTAATGCCTTATCCAGTAAAGTTAATACCTTTATGCCTGTGAGCAATGATTGATCAAATAGTTCTATAAAGCTTTCATGATGTACATCACTACAATCACATGGATTACTCCATTTTTGATTGTTTATATTTAATATATCACGAGTTTGGTCTTTCTTTAAAGTAATAAAATGAGAAGTAAATTTCCATTTATCTTTGATGATCCATTCTAGAAAGCGAACCATACCATACCATACTCCTACAGGATCATAGCTCAATAATAATACATAATGAAAATCTCTAAAAGCTTTCACGATCGCTTTTTCATCGATCGGATAAGCCCATATTTCTCTAACGACCGGGATATAAATATTCTTAATGGCTATGATATCTTCATTTTTATGGTTAAGTAAAGCAGCCGAAGGTAGATTGATCAATTTTTCATCTTTAAGATGTTCAAGCATATAATTATCAATCATCGCTTCGTAACGATAATGATAATACTTAGTTTCAATGTTATTCCCATCTGTTCGATAAAAGATAAAAGGATGAGCAATACAATCAAGTGCCCAATGACATAAATGTCCTGCTATATAGGCGATCATGCGTCCTTTTAGATCTTCATCTTCTTGATTGATCACTCTTTTAAAGGCTATATGATAAAAGTCATTAATGTGTTCACTATGGATGTCATTAGCGATATCCGTATAAAGTTTTCGTTGTTTTAAGTCTGATCCAGGTAATGAACTATGATAATAAAGAAAATCAGGACCATTTGCGCCTAACATAAAAGGCTCATGATATTTAATGATCATTTGTTTGATCATGTTATCTGGCATATCTTTAAAAGCCTTTTCAGCCATTAAACTATGTGTCAATATACTAGGCATGTTAATCCTCCGTCTTCAGTATCTTTATAAACCACTGATAGATTAGATATAGACTATAGGTATCCATGGCGCAATAAGCTAAAAGATCATCGATCAATTTTTTTCTTTGATCTTCAGTATCCTCATCACTCAGTTTGCGCCAACTATCTACAGCAGTAAGCGCTTGTGAAATGTCAAGATAGTGATAAGAAAACTTTTCGTCGATCGCTTCGACGATTCTTTTTAAAGAATAGTAACCATGCATCTTGAGATGATAGACCATCCCTAGATTAAAGGGAACACTAAAGTCTACTAGACGATCAATGATATCTTGAATCTTCAAAGAATACTCGGGATAGATAATCTGCAGTTCTTTTAAGCGTAACTCTTCTCCACCACTGGCATTAAATACAGCAATAGAACCTTCCGTTGGTAGATCATTTAATAGTGATTCAATAAACTCCCGACGACAATCTTCAATACCAATATATTCTTTATGGATCAACTTTTCATCATAAACATGTAAAGAGTATTGAAATAGTAAAACATCAAAGGGTTTCATACCAACATATGGTGGAATCGCATATCGATCCCATTCAAAATCTAAGAAAGCTATTGGTTTTTTAATATAATCCTGAAGCCAAAGACGTAGATTTTGACGATCCACAAACAATCCTTCGTTTTTGTCTGCCATTATTTGCGCAAATTGTTGTCTTGTTCCTTCGATATTTTCAAGATCAGCGTCAGCGAGATTAGTAATTCCTGCTTCAAACATCTTATATTTATACTCACTACCAACAAGGGTCAAGATTGAATTGTCCGCTATATCTTTCTCGTAAGCGAAACAATCGTCATAATAGCGGCATTTGACTCTTCTGGTACACTTTTTCTCTCGTTTAGGCTCCTTGAGCTTTGATGGATCAAACGATCTCATAGAGGCTAATATTGGGGATAGATCTCTGATCTTCGCTTTAACCCCTTCACTTATATTAGTTGTTGGATGATTTTTCTGATTATATACATGTTCACTAACAAGCATCATTTCTTGATAATCGATCGTATCGCCACGGATATAATCTGGATTAAAATGAACTACATATATCTCATTTATCTTAATATCAAGTTTTTCTAACACCCAAACATTATCTGCCATATACTGTAGATTATCCTCTTTTGGATATAATTCATTTCTAATAAAATAGATATCCCATTTATCATTTACTTGATGCATGAAAGGAATCTTAACCCTAAGACCATCATACTCAAATCTAGGTTTGATCATCCATTGATAATCATTCATTGCTTCAAGTGCTTTAATGCACAAATCATTGCGTTGACCAAAAAAAGCTTCGTTTACGTTTAGTTTACGAGCTACAACAATACTCAATGTTTCATCCATATTAACAAAATGATGCATTGGTGTAATATTACGAGTCTGATTCTTTATGAATAAATGTTTACATAAAGAGAAATTATAAATATCATTGATATGAAACATAGTTTGACCTCACAAATTAGTATAACAGAAAAGCTATTACCTGACTATGTTAAACTATGGATGAGCATTTGATATGCTTAACCAAATTTAAAGCATTTATGATATTTATTAATTTTTAAGGAGTTATTTACTAGTTTTCTGATAATTTGCCATATATAATAATAATATATTATATTCAAACCGTTTGAGGAAAGACAATGAAACAGACAAAAACAAGAATCATCTTAATCATAATCTCTATCATTTCTTTTT
>CAZCSQ010000034.1:0-13744 GCA_964501425.1 uncultured Erysipelotrichaceae bacterium | reverse complement strand
TATTAGGATTCTTATACACTATTAGAATTGTTTGTAATTTAGATCTAAGGAGAAAATACATGTCCCAAATCGGTTTCATACAAGATTTGACAAAAATAGGTTGTCTTTTCAAGGAAAATATCCCTTTATATTCATATACAAGTTTAAAGATTGGTGGAAATGCCCGTTTTATCGCATGGCCATCCACTGTTTCACAAATAAAAGCTTTGATCAATTCTGCTAATCAACATCAAATACCCTACTACATATTAGGTAATGGTTCTAACACTTTAGTTTTAGATGAGGGTGTAAATGGATTGGTAATCATCATCAATAAAAACTTTAATGGCATTGAACTTAATGATAATACAATTACATGTCAAGCAGGTGCTTCATTAAGAGATGTCTGTATCTTCGCCTTTGAACATGGATTAAGTGGTATTGAATTTGCGTACGGTATCCCTGCATCAATTGGTGGGGCTGTCTATATGAATGCTGGAGCTTATGATGGAGAGATCAAAGATGTTGTAGTTGATTGTGATTTCTTGGATGAGAATAATCGTATTCAAACCTTCACAAACAAAGAACTGAATTTGAGTTATCGTCACAGTTACTTTCATGATCATCGTTGTTGTATCTTATCTGCTCGCTTGCAATTAAGACATGGTGATAAAGATATGATCAAAAATAAAATGGATGATTTCTTAGCGAGACGAGTCGCCAAACAACCTTTGGAATATCCAAGTGCTGGTAGTACCTTTAAACGTCCTGTTGGCGCATTCGCTGCTAAATTGATCGATGATTGCGGATTGAAGGGTTATCGAATCGGTGGAGCTATGGTCTCTGAAAAACATACTGGTTTTGTGATAAATTATGACAATGCGACCAGTAAAGATATTTTAGATCTTGTTGAATACATCAAAAAAGATGTTCATGAAAAGGCTGGTTATCAATTAGAATGTGAAATGCGTATCTTAAAATAAGGAGATTACTCCTTATTTTTTTATTATTGACTGTAAATAAGTTATCTGAGCATGAAACTCATTATCCAATCGTTCATTAATAACTTCATCAAGTGTCTTTATTAGATATGTTTTTATCGTGTTTTCAGGTATCTGAAATTCATCGATAATATCTTTACCAGAAATAGCTAATTGATCAAGTCGATAACACTCATTAAGCTTGATTATTGTTTGAACATCATTAAGTAATGTTTGATATTCATGCTTGTTTATCAATGATAAAGCAAATTGAATATTAAGAATATCCTTAATGAGCGACTGACCACTTTCACGCATTATCGCTTTAAGATCTCTTTTATCTTTTATCTTATGTTCACTATATCGAATGATCAATGCGAGCGATCTTATTTGATCTTTACTTAAACGCATTCTTTTTAAAAGACTTGTCAATTCTTTATCACTTAAGATTGGTTTTGTTATTAAGAATAGACTGAGATTAACATTGAGATTATCTGCTTGATGAAACACTTTACTATCAAGATCATTGATTATAGACTGATCATTATTAAAGACTTCCGGAAATAACCTTCCCCATATATTAATATATCTTTTTAAAACACGATCACGATCTGGTCCAACTACTAGTTTTAAGAATTCATCTGTTATTCGCTCTTGTGCTATATGATCTAATAACGGAAACAACTCATTGATTGCTTGTTCAGTGTGTTCTTCAATTTCAAATTGATAGGTACTACTAAAGCGTAGTGCCCGCATAATCCGTAGTGGATCTTCACTAAAGCGCAAGTAAGCATCATTAATACATCGTATCAGATGATCTTGTAAATCATTTAATCCATTAAAATGATCGATCAAACCCGTCTTTTGATTATAAGCTAACGCATTGATCGTAAAATCGCGACGAGCCAGATCATCTTTAAGAGCTAAAACGAAGCTAACTTCACTAGGATGACGATAATCCTTATATTGACTCTCAACACGGTACGTTGTTATCTCTATCATTTGCTTGTCCATTAAGACCGTTACTGTTCCGTGCTTTATCCCGGTCTTATAACATGGATAATCTTTAAAGATATCAACGACAGTTTCTGGTAAAGCTGAAGTGGCGATATCACAATCTTTGGGATGTAAACCCAAGATACTATCACGCACAAATCCACCCACCACAAAGGCTTCGTGATCACAAGCTTCGATCATTTGAATTACTTTTAACGCTGATTGGGGTAGATATATGTTCATATGAATTCCTTTATCTTATTATAACATGTACATTATTGTTTAATTGTCATCTTTTATTTCTAATTTACTATGCTAAAATAGAATTGAGGAGAATAAAATGAACAATAATGTCTATATAACTGGTCATAAAAACCCTGATACCGATACGATTGTATCTACTTTAGCTTACGCTGACCTCAAGAAAAGGCTTGGATATCATGTCACTCCAATCCGAATTGGAAACATCAATTCCGAAACAGCTTTTATCTTAAGAAAATTTAACGTTAGTCCCCCTCCGCTATTCTATGACATTAAAACAAGAGTCTGTGATATTGACTTTGACTACGCTTTTAGAGTTGGACCTAAAGCGATGATCAAAGAAGCGTGGGAAATCATGCGCGCTAATGACAAGAAAGTCATTGCGGTTGTTGATGAGGGAGATCATTTAGTTGGTATGGCAACTATTTCTGGTATTACCAGTGGGATATTGAGTTCAACACTTAAGAATTATGACTTGATCAAAAGAATTCCAATAGAAAATATCGCTGATAACTTACATGGAGAATTAGTCGTTATTCCCCGCAATTACCATCCAAGCGGTATCATTAATATTACGACCAGTAGGACATTAGAGGTAGAATCATTATCATATAAAGATGAAATAGTAATCGCTAGTAGTCGCTCGTCTTCACACATGCACGCCATTGAAACCGGTGCGGCTATGGTAATCGCTTGTCAATGTAAAGAAGTAGAACCAGATGTAATACTAAAAGCTACTAAGGCTCATTGTGCGATCATTACTACTCCTTTAGATATCTACACTACTGCTCAAAGTATTTGTCATGCGATACCGATCGCTGACATCATGTCAACTAATTTAGTTACTTTTAACTTTTATGATTATCTTGATGATGTCAAAACGATCATTCCTAAATCGAGGTTTAGAAGTTATCCGGTAATAGATAATGATAATATCTTGAAGGGATTTATTTCTCGTTATCATCTTTGGGGACACGAAAAACGAAAACTTATCCTTGTGGATCATAATGAAACCAATCAAAGTATTGATGGAATTGAACAAGCAGAAGTCATTGAGATCATTGATCATCACCGTGTTGGTGATGTTACAACCGATATCCCGATTAGATTTCGAAATGAGCTTGTTGGAGCCTGTTCAACGATTGTCGCCAAAATGTATACTGAGTATGAGCTTAAACCTGATAAAAAGATGGCGGGTATCTTATGTGGGGCAATTATATCAGATACGATGAACTTTAATTCACCAACATCAACTGATGATGATCGTAAAGTAGCCAAATACTTAGCCGAAATTGCTGGAATAGATCTTGAAAAATATGCACAAGAGATCTTTACCGCTAGTACTTCATTAGCTGGCAAAGGTATCAGTGAGATTGTTCATAATGATCTTAAAGAATTTAATATGCAATCATTCAAACTGATCATTGGCCAGATCAATATCGTAGATAGTGAGTATATTAAAGAAATACGAGAAGAGATCACTGAATTTTTAGATGATCTTTGTGCTACCAGTCATTATGATCTTGCATTGATGATCTTTACTGACATCTATAAAAAAGGATCATATTTCATCTGGACAGGTAAAGATAAGAGTCTATTAGATCTAGCATTTGATAATCTATCAATCGATCAAGATGGTCTGTACTATATACCTGATCTAATGTCTCGTAAACAACAAGTAGTTCCTGCTTTAGCACGAGCGATCAGTATCTATCACAATAAATAAACTTATCGTCAGATAAGTTTATTTTATTTCATTTAGTGTTGGCATAGCCGTTTGCGCACCCATCTTACCAATAGCGATCGCTGCGGCTTTTTGCGCAAAGATGATCGCTTCTTTTAATGAAAGCTGATTAACAATTCCTACTGCCAGGGCTCCATTAAAGGTGTCTCCAGCCCCTGTTGTATCCACAACGTTTACTTTATTAGATGGAAGATGAACGATTTGTTTACCATCGTGAAAATAAACACCTTCACTACCAGCAGTCATGATCAGTTTATTTGGGTATTTAGCTAAGCTAGTCAATTGATCACTTTTAAACATATTAGCCAACTCTCCTTTATTTGGAGTGATATAAGTTGCTTTATCAATCATTGAAACAGGAATATCTTGATATGGTGCTGGGTTTAAGATAACTGGTATCTTTTTTTCATAACAATGATCGATGACCATTTGCACGGTAGCTAAAGGAATTTCCAGCTGTAACATCACAAGATCAGCATGATCTAACTCAATGATCGCTTTTTCAACTACCTGCTCATCAACATAGGCATTGGCGCCTTTTATCACGATGATCTGATTATCATTTTCAGCAACAGTAATCAAAGCGACACCTGTTGGTTGATCGACAAAAGAAATGTAATCTGTATTTACTCGCTGTTTATTAAGGTTCTCTAGTGCTGCTTTTCCATTATCATCATTACCAACACACCCCACCATCACCACTTCAGTGTCTAGCTTGGCAGCACATACCGCTTGATTGGCGCCTTTACCACCAAAGAAAGTTGCGAAATCATTACCAAACATCGTTTCCCCAATTGCGGGAAAATGATCACAGCTTATTACTAGATCAACATTGATACTGCCAACAACAACGATCTTTTTCATACAGCTAATTCCTCTACTAATTGTCTAAAACGCTCAAGTGATTGTGCTAACACCCATCTAGGACATGCTAGATTGATTCTTTCAAAACCCTGTCCTGCATCACCAAAGATATAACCCTCATCAAGATATAGCTGATGCTTGATCATTTGGCTTTCCAGTTCTTCACAACTTAGATTAAGACTACGACAATCAATCCATTGTAGATATGTACCTTCAAGAGGATACACTTTGATCATTGGAAGATAGGTATCAATGTATTCTTTAAGAAACTTACTGTTTTCATGGATATATTGAATACATTCATCTAACCATTCTTCGGCTTCATCATAAGCAAGTTGTATTGCTTTGTACGCGAATATATTCAATCGACCACTAATACTGGCTTTACATAATTCATCAAAAAACTTATTACGTAATTCATCATTTTTGATAATGATATTAGACCCTTTCAACCCTGCTAGATTAAAGGTCTTACTACAAGATGTACATGTGATCGTCTTGTCTAAGTAGCGATCATCAAGCGACGCTAAAACATGATGTTTGTGACCTGGCATGATCAAATCATGATGGATTTCATCAGCGATAATTAACACATCATTGTTTATACATAACTCTGCAATCTGAATTAGTTCTTCTGTGCTAAAAACTTTACCAACTGGATTATGAGGACTACATAGTATTAATACTTTATTGTTTGACTCGCTTGCTTTTTGCTTTAGATCATCAAGATTAACCCGATATTGACCTTCTTCGTTAATAAGATCAGAAGTAACTGCTTGTAGACCATTTTTCGCTATTACATCAAAAAAAGGATAATATACAGGAGTCAATAAAATCACTCCTTCACCTGGCTTTGTATAAGCTCTCAATAAGAAATTGATCGCTACCACAATACCTGGAGTCGTAACTATCCATTCCTTATCGATCATAAAATTATGACGTCTTTTCATCCATCCTACAACAGCTTCAAAATAAGATTCAGTTGGCCCAGTGTAACCCAATAGACACTCATCTAAAACCTTCTTCAATCCCTCAGTTATGGCCGGAGCGTTTTTAAATTCCATATCCGCCACAGATAAAGGAGCGATATTATTAGGAGCGTCTGGATAATCACATAACATCTTAGCCCATTTTAATGCACCATGTTTTTTACGATCTACTAGTGTTTCAAAGTCATATTTCATTATCTTTACCTCAATTATATTTATTATACATTAAAAATAACTTTATATTGCTTAACCAGAAAAATTATTTAATAGTTCTTTATATCTTTTATATTCAGGCATATGATAAGCCAACAAATCATAAAAACGTTTTGAATGATTGGCAACAACAAAGTGCAAATATTCATGTAACATCACATAATGAAGACAGTTAAGGGGATAATGAACTAGATTTATATTTAATGTAATCTTGTTTTTATGATAAAGACAACTACCCCAACGTGTGCTCATTGAACGATAATTGATCATAGGATAGTCGTGATGATAATCATCCATGATCCTATCATAATCACTTCTTATATCATTTACTGTTTGCTCAAGATGCTTGATCAACCAATCACGAACAAATTTACTGATTCCCTTAAGATCATCAACATTAGGATAAAAAATAATGACACGGTCATTGATCATGATCCTTTTACTACCTTTACGTAACTCAACTTGATAAGCTTTACCAAATATATAGATGTGATCTTGAATTAGTGATAGATCAGGTCTTGAATTGAGGCGTTCACTGACTTTTAAGATCCAATCCCACTTTGTGATCATAAAAGCTTCAATATCCGCTTGAGAAATCTTGGGATGAGCACTGATCCAAATAGTTCCATCAGTCTTGATTCGTAAATTAATGTTTTTGACTTGTTGTCTAACTAGTTGATAGCTAACTGTTTTACCATTATGTTTTACTTGGTGTTCCATGCATGGTCGCTACTTTCATCATTTTCAATATAAGTTATCAGTTCATCAAAATCATTGAATACTCTTTTAGCGATAGCTTTGATCATATCTTCAGCGGTGCTGACCGCAAAGCCATTGAAGTCTTCGATCATATCAACATCATTCATGGAATCACCAATCGTATAGACGTAGTCTGCTTGATAATGATCGGCTAAGAATGCGACCGCTGCTGACTTACTAACACCTTGAGCACTAATATCGACGATCTGATCACCATTTAAAAAAACATTGATATTATCATACTTTGATGAGAAGTGATCATATACTTGTTTAACTAGTTGACGATCATCATTTAAAACAAAAAAAGAAGCGATCTTTTCATTACGCAAGATCTTCTTTCTTTTTGTGGCTTTTAACCCAAAGATGAAAGCCCGAACAAAATTATACGGTTTCTTTTTAAAAGCTAATCTTGTATATCTAATACCATCACAAAAACCACAGAAATCATTATCAAATAAAAGAAGATCATCGATAATATTCAAAGCGGTTTGATGATCGATCAATTGATGAGCTAATACTTCGTTTTTATTATTGAGAATGATACCACCATTGATACCAACAATAAAATCATATTCAACATGATAATACTTCAAAGAAGTCTTGATCATATTAATACTTCTGGCAGTTACAATACCAAATAGATTCCCCGCTTGACGAAATCGAGCGATACTGGCTAAATCTTGTTTCGTTACTTTTTTACGCTTTAGCGTATTGTCATAGTCCGTTGCTAATATTTTCATGCGGCTATTATACCATCATTTTACTGAAACTACTCCAAAAATAATATATACTGTTAGTGAGGTGAATATTTATGCTTAAAAACGACAATCAAGAAATGATCAAAAATATCCATGAGATAGTTAATGATCCAACCAAGACTCATCATCAAATGCAAAGAGCTTTAGCTAAATACGCTATCGATTTACTACCTTACCCTGAAGGGACACCAAATGAATTTTATCGATTATATGAAAATCTTGAAATCTGCGATCTAAACGAAGGCCATGGGCCTTATAGTGCTCGATATATTTTACCAGATTATGATAAATTTCTCGCTAATGGTAGTCAGTTTCTACGACTGGATCCACCAAAATCATTGTTAGAAGCCCTTAATTCGTTATTGATCATGTATTTGAATACTCATTCACTAGATCAATTCCCTGTTTTTATTGGTCGCTTAGATGTCCTATTAGAACCATTTGTGATCAAAGAAGATCCATCTAAGGCAAAAGAGTTATTAAAGTGGTTTTTGACAACTATTGATCGCACGATCGCTTCAAGTTTTTGTCAAGCTAATATTGGTCCTAAAGAAACAGTAACTGGTAATATGATCCTTGAATTATTACCCGACTTACAGATATCGATACCAAACATGACTCTACGTTATGATCCTGAAGTAACTCCTGATCATTTTGCCCAAAAAGCGATCGTTACCGCGCTTAAATCTGCTAATCCAGCCTTCGCTCTTGATCATTTCTATCAAGAACGCATTGGTAAAGACTATGCAATAGCAAGTTGTTATAATGGTTTACTTATCGGTGGTGGTGCTTATACTTTGACCCGTTTACGTTTAAATAGAGTAGCACAACATAGTACAAGCCTAAAAGATTTCTTTGAAAATGTCTTAGTCAATGCGATCAAGACCCAGCTAACCTTTATGGATGCTAAGATTAGATCAATCATTGAAGATCGAACTTTCTTTAAAACAGATTGGCTTGTAAAAGAAGGCCTTATCTATCGTGAGCGCTTTATGGGTCTATTTGGAATCGTTGGGCTTAATGAATGTGTTGATATCCTTATGGACAAAGAAGGTCAACCATATCATTATGGACCTGATCAACAAGCTAATGAGCTTGGAGTTAAGATCATGGAATTTGTGGAAGATTTAGTTAATAAACATGAAAACAAGTACTGTGAAGCTTATGGTAATCACTTTGTCTTACATGCCCAAGTTGGTGCCGCAAATGATGAGAATACCAGTCCTGGAGCCCGAATCGCTATTGGAAAAGAAATACCCTTGTACGATCATATCCGCCAAGCAGGCTTATTCCAACACTTCTTCCCATCAGGTGTCGGAGATATCTTCCCTTTTGATCAAACAGCGGTAAATAATCCAGCAGCTGTCCTTGATATCTTTAAAGGAGCCTTCAATAGCGGTGTTAAATACCTGTCTACTTATCAATCAGATGGTGATCTTATTCGCGTTACTGGCTATTTGGTAAAAAGATCAGATATTGAAAAGATCAAAAATGGTGAAGCAGTCATTAATGGTAGTGTCGATACCGCTCTTGATCCAATCGAAAACAGAGGTATTTACGATCGAAAAGTAAGATCACTGTAAACAAAGATTTGAACTATCAGATCATAATCTCCATATTCATAACTTTATAGAGGATAATTGCCAATTATCCTCTATTTTTTTCTGTTTTTACAAAACATTGTCTACTATTTATCTTTTTTATACTATATGCCTAATGTATAATTAATGAAGGAGGTTCATTTATGAAACTTAATAATAAGCGAATATTTTTTGTAGGATTTGCTTTTTTATCAATTTCAGCTTTTTGGCAATTATACGATAATATCATACCGTTAATCTTAACTAGGACTTTTTCATTAGGTGATGCCCTGACTGGTTATATCATGGCTGCTGATAATATCTTAGCCTTGTTTTTATTACCACTGTTTGGTAGTATCTCTGATAAAGTAAATACTAAGTTAGGTAAACGAACTCCCTTTATCTTAAGTGGAACATTTATCGCTGTTATCTTGATGTTTGTCTTAGCACTGGCAAATAACGCTAAGAGCTTAACTGTCTTTATGGTAGCTTTAGCGATCGCTTTAGTGGCGATGGGCACTTATCGCTCACCTGCAGTAGCGCTTATGCCAGATGTTACTCCTAAGCCTCTTCGATCAAAAGCTAATGCGATCATCAACCTAATGGGTTCATTAGGTGGGGTTACTACCTTGGTATTGATCATGGTTTTAGTACCCAAAGGTGATCATCCAAATTACTTACCATTATTTGCGACAGTTGCCGCAATCATGGTGATGGCCGTTATCTTATTAGTTTTAAATGTTAACGAAAACAAAGTAAAGAAAGAAATGGTCGCGTTAGAGACTGAACAAGATAAAAAAGATAACGCTGATCAATCAGCTGAAGGTAAAAGATTACCAGCTGATGTCAAAAGAAGTCTTACCTTTATTCTTTTCTCGATTAGTTTATGGTTTATGGGTTATAACGCCGTTATCTCAGCTTATTCCCGTTATGCTTCAAATGTGTTTCAAATGGAGGGTGGCGGCTTTGCTAGTCCATTACTTCTAGCCAATATAACTGCGATCATCGCTTTTATCCCGATCGGGTTTATCTCAAGTAAAGTGGGTCGTAAAAAAGTTATCTTATTTGGTGTTGCATTACTTGGTTCATGTTTTCTAGCTTTATCACTATTTAAAGCCATGACTCCACTAATCTATATTCCTTTAGGTTTAGTTGGTATTGCTTGGGCAAGTATCAATGTCAACTCTTATCCAATGGTTGTTGAGATGAGTAAAAGTGGTGATGTTGGTAAATATACTGGAATATATTATACCTTTTCCATGTCGGCTCAGATCATAACCCCTATCTTATCTGGTTATTTACTACAGTATGTTGGTTATTGGACTCTTTTCCCCTACGCTGCTTTATGTGTAGCTTTGGCCTTTGTTACCATGAGTCAAGTAAAACATGGTGATAACAAGCCTGCCATCGCCAAAGGCTTACAAGCCTACGATACAGAGGATTGATCATGCCAGCATTGATCCTGTTAACTCTACTTATCTTGATCTATCTATATTTGATCTTACCGCGCTATGATCATCAAGAAGCTTGGAAGAAACTAAGTAATTATCGTTATGCTCATCGTGGGCTTCATAATGAATTAGCTCCAGAAAATACACTAGTTGCTTTTCAATTAGCTATCGATCATGGTTATGGATTTGAGTTGGATGTTCAAAGGACTAAGGATAATATTCTGGTTGTCCTTCATGATCATAACTTAAAGCGTACCTGTGGTTTAGACAAAGAAATCAGTGAGCTCACTTATGATCAAATCAAAGAGTTAAAAGTATTCAATAGCGATCAACACATTCCACTTTTTGAAGAAGTATTAGCTTTAGTTTCAGGTAAGGTACCAATGATCATTGAAATCAAACAAAACTCGAAAGATACAACTACCTGTGAATTGACCGCTAAGTATCTTGATAACTATCAAGGAGCGTTTTGTATAGAATCATTTCATCCCTACGCTGTCAAATGGTTCAAAGAATATCGTCCTGAGTGGATCAGAGGTCAATTAGCCGCTGATTTCAGTAAGGACGATACTAAGTCTATCTTTCTATCGTTTGTCTTGGAGAATCTGTTGTTGAACTTCATGACCCGTCCTGATTTTGTGGCTTATGAAGTTGATGATAAAGACATGTTTTCCTTTAAGTTCTATCGTAAGATCTTAAAAGGCGGAAGTGTCCTTTGGACTATTAGAGATCCTCATACTTATCAATCAGTCAAAGATCAACACGATACCGTAATATTTGAAAATTTCATTATTTAGATAAGGAGATATGATGATAACCCTTCAACAAGCACGTGCATTACTAAACCAAATCGATGAAGACATGATCACTATTTTCGAACTATATCAAAGTGATCATAGTGTTGAACTATATCAAAAATTACACGATTTAAGACTGGCTCGTCTTGAAGTGATCAAGGATGTTGCCTTATACAAGTTAAAACATAAACTACCAATATATGATCCACAAAGAGAAAGAGAACTAATTGATAGAAACTGTCGTTTACTTAAAGACCAAAAAAATATATCTTCCTATTTAAGATTTATAGAAGATATATTAGTAGAATCAAAACAATATCAAGAAAAGCTCATTACTTCACTATGTCACGATGAGTTATTACCATATTGACATCCTCAAATTTAAGATGTTCAACCATGTAATTAACAAATGAAACCGATCGATGTTTTCCACCAGTACAGCCAATTGCGACAACCAATTGGCTTTTTCCTTCATCAATATATAAAGGAACTGTAAATTGTAAAAGATCGATCAATTTATCTCTAAACACGATCGCTTGTGGAAAACTAAAAACATAATCATACACAACTTTATCATTACCAGTTAATCCCTTAAGTTCAGGAATATAAAAAGGATTTGGCAAACAACGAACATCAAAAACAACATCCGCATCGATGGGAAGTCCATACTTATAGCCAAAAGACACAAACTTCAATTGTAAACGACTCGCATCAGTTTCTTCACAAACATCAATGATGGCCTGTTTTAATTGAGCTGCGGATAGATAGGTCGTATCAAACTGATAATCAGCCGTTTCTTTGATAGACTTTAAGATTTCACGTTCTTTAAAGATAGCCTTTTCTAAAGAGATATTTTCATCATCCATTAAAGGATGTTTACGACGAGTTTCTTTATAACGATTAAGTAGAACTTGATCATCACAATCAATAAAGATGAGTTTGTATTCAATACCACTAGCTCTTAGTTTATCTAATTCTGATGCAAAAGCACTAAACATGTCTTTACTACGAGAATCAATTACGATCGCTAGATTTTTGACCGCCGCTGTATCATAAGCAAACTGAGCTAAGGTCAACAGAAAATTGGGAGGTAGATTATCGATACAATAAAAACCGACATCCTCCAAAGATTCGATAGCTCTTGATTTCCCTGATCCAGACATACCTGTTATCACAAATAAACTCATTTTATCACCTGCTTGTATTATATCATATCTGTGAAAACATTCTATGCTTTGCTAGCTTATGAACAATTGGTAGGCCAAAGATAACACAAGCGATAAACTCTCCAATAGCGACTTGTAATGCAAAGATAAAAAACAATGAAAAGTCCCCATTACCAAAAACATAAGTTAATTCCAAACCAATGATCAAACCATTAACAACAACCGGCATAAGTGCCGATAATACAGGCCAACCTTTTAACCTTACATTACGATAACGATATGTTAAGTAAGCAGCGATAAAAGTTGCCAATGTACCAAAGATCATATCAATAAAACCAATAGGATTAATGCCTAAAACAGCCCCTAATAAATTGGTAATGAAGCATCCAAGGGTTACTCCCCAAATCGACCACGGAAAAAAGATCGGTAATAGACACAGTATCTCAGCGAAACGGATCTGAATACTACTGAAACTATAAGTGGCACCGATCAAGCTCATGACCGTATAGATACCAGCCACTAGGCTGATCATCGTTAACCTTTTTACAGGTGAATTAAATCTATTTATATTTGTCATACTAATAATTATGAATAATAATAATTTAAAAAGCAATCAGATTATTTCTTTTTACCAATCAGTGTTAGTATTGTATAATTACATTGCTTTCAATGAGTATCTAACTTATTGAATATTAATCACCGATTTTGCAATTTTAGTTAATTAAATATTGAAACTGGTGAGTTAATATGCTAACATAAACTAGCGTTATGTTTAGTAACAGCACCTTAGCTTGCCGACTTAGCTCAACCAGGCAGAGCAACTGATTTGTAATCAGTAGGTTGTAGGTTCGATTCCTATAGTCGGCACCATTGTGGAGGGATAGCGAAGTGGTCAAACGCGGTTGACTGTAAATCAATTCCTTAGGGTTCGGTGGTTCAAATCCACTTCCCTCCACCATCTTTCAGAGACTGGGGTGTAGCCAAGTGGTAAGGCAACAGACTTTGACTCTGTCATTCCCTGGTTCAAGTCCAGGTACCCCAGCCATTTTTATTATCTACCTATGACCCGCTAGCTCAGTTGGTAGAGCATCTGACTTTTAATCAGAGGGTCCGGGATTCGAGTTCCCGGCGGGTCACCATCGCATTTGCGGATGTAGTTCAATGGTAGAACTCCAGCCTTCCAAGCTGATCACGTGGGTTCGATTCC
>CAZCSQ010000033.1:0-14904 GCA_964501425.1 uncultured Erysipelotrichaceae bacterium | reverse complement strand
ATAAACAAACTGATCTACATATCTAAAATACTTCTCTGTATCTTTATCAGCTTCTTGTTTTGGATCATCATGTCCATGATACATCGTTGGTGCACCAGTTCCACCATATGATCCATGTGAAAGATAAGATTCAGTTTTTTGATCACCTAATACCTCTTCCATCGTTCGCGGTTGATCTTCATCAATCTCAAGTTCTTCAAATCCATAACGATTACCTTGATATAGATTGAAGTTTTCGCGACTCAAACCTAACACTTGGTATTGTTCAATGGCTTGAAAAGCCTTTATCAATGGTTTGATATAGTAACTATTAGCAACGATCGCTAATTCTTTAACTGGCTCACGCAATTTATAGACAATGCAATTATTCTTGTTAACAAGAATTGCCAGTCCATCATAAGTACTATTCCAAAATTCTTTATCTTCCTTTATCTCATATAAAGGTTTCATTAACTCATCAACTGCTGAATCATCTACTAATAACTTCAAAGAATTTTCAATCGTTCTTATTAAGTTTTTATAAACAATGACATCCTGCTTATTGTCAGGAAAGATACGATGGGTAGGTTGATAAAGTGATACCAGCGGTCCTTCTTCCTTAAAGATCATATCCTCTGGAAAGCGTTCTACTAACTTATACAACATATATATTCCTCCTTTTTTGTAATATCTAAAGACGGAAAACAACGTATCCCTGATGATCCCGCCAAAGCTTAAATTATTTACTCTATGTATATTTATATATTATCATTTATAAGTATTCATTTCTAGCAATAGGCTTATATACCCATAGCTATCTAACACAAATAAAAACCACTTAGTGATGTCATATCAGTAAGTGGTTATTTACAAATATCAGTATAGCTTCTATTCACTATCCTTTAGGATGTATTGAACAGCCATACAGCCAGGACCACCTTGAGTGATCATTACTGGAGATAGATTCATAATTTCTATTTCAATATCAGCTATTCTATCTTTGATCCGTTTAAATGCCAAATTAGCGGCTTCAATGTTTTGCGCATGTGAAATATACACCTTATGTTTTAAATTGACTCCATTCTCTAACATTTTTTCGATGATGCGATCGATCGCTTGATTATACGTTCTTCCAAAACCAAGTTTTTCTAATCTTTCACTACCTTCAGTTTGGGTAACGATTGGTTTCAACTTGATCAATCCGCTTAACGTTGCGGCTAACGGAGAAAGTCTTCCACCTCTTTTTAAAAATCCAAAATCATTAGGAATAAGATATGACTGGCATTGTGTCAAACATTTATTCATGCGTTCAATTATCTCTTCAACAGGCTTCTCATTGATCAAAGAGGCCGCAAGTTCTACAAGATATTTCTGTGTACCAGCCAAAGTTTTTGAGTTAAACAACTTTATGTGTTTGACACCGTTACCCTCAATTACTCCTAAAGCCGAATCATATGTAGCACTTAATCCTTTTGTCATTGTGATATGAAGAGCTTCTTCTACACTATCATAAGCATTCATTACCTCACCAATCGCTGGTTGCGAAGATGTTGGATTTGATTCCTTGATCATTTCAATAAAATCATCGGAATCTAATTCACAATAATCACGGTAGTTTTTTCCATCCACCGCAACTTGTAGTGGTAACAGGATAATATTTAAGTCTTCTGCTTGTTTTTGGCTCATCATTGAACCTGTATCAGTTATAAGTTTCATTTTCGTTTCCTTTTATCAAATAATATCATATTATTTCAATTGATACTAATGAATAACATACCAGTAGAATTCGTATGATTATCTAAAGCAAAGATAATTGTAATAGCAAATGTCTTCACTCTACGACAAGCTGTCCCATCATCCCCGCTTCTTCATGTTCAAGTATGTGACAATGATACATAAACATTCCCGTGTACTTAAATTTTACGATGATCCTCACTGTTTCACCAGCCCTGACAAAGACGGTATCTTTCCATCCTTTTTCGCTATCTTCAGGTTCTTTTCCATCACGACTAAGTATTTGAAACTGTGTTCCATGAATGTGGAATGGATGACCAGAACTCTGCATCATCATTGCTCTATTAGTCGATATTTCCCATATCTCTGTATCACCAAGAACGACATTATCATCGGTTCTATTAATATCAAACTTACGTCCATTTAGTGTGACCATATGACCCATGCCATCTAGTTCAATCGTTTTGACCCTTGTGACTAACTTTTCATCAAGCTTTTCAATGACTGATAAAACCTCTGGTATAACAGTGTTATCAATTACTTTGTTTTTAACATTAAAGGTCATTACTAGTTCATTATCATTGAATAGTTTGATAATATCTCCTTCACTATATTTAGCAAAATCAACAACAATCTCTATTCTTTCGCCTGGTACGATAAACAAAGAATCACGCAATAACGGTTTTTCTAATAATCCACCATCAGAGGCAATTTGATAAAATTCACTATCATCACTAAGCCGCAATGAAAAGTTACGCGCATTAGCTCCATTCAGTACTCTAAAACGCATCTTAGTTTGATCAACATCTAAATAAGGAGTAATCGCCCCATTGACGATGATGTAATCACCATACACACCATCCATCATATTATCATCATATAAAAATGTACCGTCTTGATTAAAACTTCGATCTTGAATGATAAGTGGTATATCATTAATACCATAATCATCTGGTAGATTTAAAGATTTCGAATTATCATCTTCAATAATGATAAGCCCAGCTAATCCATAATAGACTTGTGTAGCTGTTGTTCCAATCACATGTGGATGAAACCACAGGGTTGATGCTGGTTGATCGATAGTAAATGATGGTTGCCATGTTGAACCTGATTCAATTACTTGATGAGGACCACCATCTGCAGACCCAGCAACTTCTAGCCCATGCCAATGAACAGATGTATCATCTTGTAAGTCGTTAGTGATATGCATACGAATAGCTTCACCTTTAGTTACTTTGACCACAGGACCTAAAAAGCTACCGTTATATCCCATAGTTGGTGTCTGCTTATCACCAATGAAGTTAGTGGTACCAACTTGAGCTGTTAGATAGTACTCTGTAAAACCACTATCAAGGTAACTAGGCTTTAATAGTGTGGGTATTGGTAGGGCCTTGTTATTAGATATTGGGTCAACATCTATATTTCTTTGGTTATTAAAACTAATCAATAAATATCCAAATATAGCGATCATGATCACACTAATCAATAAATAGATTTTATTTTTCATTATTGCTCCTTATATCTTAAGTACATGTTTTCAAGTCTTAACACAACTATAAACGATCATAGGTTATCGGATTTATTATCATATATGTTATCTAAGACTATAATATCATTAAAATCATATCTTCTATAGTTAATGCTCTTTCGTTTACACTGTGTGTGATCGCAAAACATGACAAAACAAAATGCTCAACTAATGGTTTCTTAAATATCTAATAAGTATCCACACTAACCACAATCCCCCAGATGCTAATACCAACACAAGATCTGTTACTAACCCTAATGTACTTCGTTTTTTCATTATAATTACCCTTTTCTTTTTTTTAATGATGCCAAACACAAATTGCCTTGTTTTATCCTATACGCAGGTTTATAATTTTTCAAAAATTCTACTCAAAAAGATCGCCAACATACATTTAAATGATCAGCGATCTTAATTAATAGATAAATATATTAAACCTTCTAATTAAATACTAAGCTTCCACCATAAGTTCTTTACCGTTTTTTACTCTCCAATTTCGATATTCATCTACATCAGAATGAATCATCTTTAGTACAAAACCTAATAGAATAAGATCATCAACATAACCAATGACTGGAATAGCATCATGAAGCAAATCAAAAGGTGAAACAATATATATCAATGTTGAAACAATACTAATTATTACTCCTAATGGTATATCGGTATATTCTTTCTTAATATAACTTCTAACCAAAGAAACCAAGCTTGCAATATCGCTTACATACTCTCCTACACGTGGTATTAACTTTAATTTCTTTTCAAGTCTTTGAATCAGCTTTTCGAATTTATCTTCATCATCAATCGTGGACTTCGCTTCATCGCTATTAGTTTCAAGTGCTTTAACGATATCTTCTTCTGATAACAATTTCTTTTCATTCTCCATAAATTTACCTCTTTCTTTACTTTCTTGATATAGGACGTGTTTTTTTCGCGAATGATTTAAACATGAATGATCAATAACGTATTAATTTATTTTACTTAAAAAGATGCTTATCATCGTCAAGCCAAATACAAATAGATACCGACAAAATGGACAATACTCGCTCCTAAAACAAATAAGTGCCAAATACCATGATTAAATGGAATTTTTCTAAATCCATAAAATACTGTTCCGACAGTATATAAAACACCACCGCCCAATATCCAATAAAAGAAATTAATACTAGTCGCATTGATAATCGCTTTTATTGGCAGGATAGCAATCCACCCCATACCAATATATAAAGCTAGAGAAACACCCTTATATTTATCAAATTTACCATACGTGAATATCTTAAACACAACTCCAGATAAAGCGATTACCCAAATACCGATTAACAATAATACTCTTAATCCACCCGTTAAGGTTAATGTTACAATCGGTGTATAAGTACCAGCAATAAAAATGAATATAGAAGAATGATCAAAAACTCTCAGAATGCTCTTTGTTTTTTCTGTGGTTATACTATGATATATAGTAGATGATAGAAACATTACGATAATACAAGCTCCATATATACTAAAACTAACTATTGAAGGTACACTACCCTTATTAATAGCCGCTGTTAATAATACACTCAAACCAAAAATTCCAAACGTTACACCTAAGCCATGGGTTATCCCATTAAATATCTCTTCTGTTTTCTCATATTTCTTAGTCATAATATTCCTACCTAATCTTATTTATTAACTATCTATGACAATAATAGACTAATATCTTTATCTTATAAACATTATTTTCCTATTTCATCAAATAATGTTTAAACTAGTAATATCCAGATCAATGTGTAAGACGTAGTTATTGTGATGTATAATATTGATGAAGTCAAACGACTTCCTAATAGGTCCAACCTTAATCCTTATCTATTATCGAGGTGAAATTTATTAATATGTTAAATACACTTTACACAACATACATGTTTATCCTAAAAATGTTTGCCATATATTTTGGTATTATATCTATCTTCTCACTCTTTGGTAAAAAGAAAGAGAAAAAAACGGATATAAGGCTTAAATTCGCTATTCTTATCCCAGCAAGAAATGAAGAGAAATGTATTGATGGCATAATTAGGAGTTTAAAGAAACAAGATTATCCTAGTGAGTTAATTGATATTTATGTAATTCCAAATAATTGTACCGATAATACCGCGTCTGTAGCTCTAAATAGTGGTGCGTATGTATTACAAGCTCCACAAGATGTTAAGTATAAAGGTGGAGCCTTACGATTCGCTATTAATAAACTAATGGATGATAAATTGCACTATGATGCTTTCTTAATATTTGACGCTGATAATGTTGCTAACTCAAAGTTTGTATCATCAATGAATCAAACCCTAAGTAATGGAGCAAGAGTCGCCAAAAGCCGAATCCTTGCTAGAAACAGTATTGAATCATGGGTAGCGACTTGCTACGATATTCACTTCTGTACGGCGAATCTGTTTTTAAATAGAGCAAGAATTAGAATTGGATTATCAGCCAGGGTAATTGGCACAGGTTTCGCTATTAGAAATACTTACTTAAAAGAACTAGGTGGATTTAACACAACCTCAATTACCGAAGATGCTGAGTTCTTTGCTCTTTGTGCCGTTAATGGAGAAAAGATCGCTTTCTGTGAAGATGCTATTACCTACGATGAAGAAACAAATAGCTTCAAAAAATCGATGATCCAACGCAAACGATGGATGAGTGGGATAATGCATGTTGTTATTTTAAAATTCAATGATTTATGCAAAGCCTTATTCAAAAGAAAAAGTATGAAATATGCCTTTGATGCTTTAGTACAACTTACCTTCACTTACATGCAAGCCCTTATACCCTTTGCCTTTTTATTATCAATAATGACTGCTTCAAGTAGTTATATTGTTAACACACTACCTCTATCAATATTGAGAACCTATCTTTATGTTCTGATTTTGGCAATACTAGTTTTAATATTAGAAAAACGCCTGGTATTAACCAAGAATGTGCTTTTGGGTATTATATTGTATCCGTTTTTTGTTCTGTGTTTTATTCCACTACAGACCATATCATTATTTAAAAAGACGGTTCATTGGACTGAAATAGGCCATACTGGAATACCTAATAACGAAAGCAGTGATTAATTATGTTATTAACTTCGATAAAAAGACTTGCTAAATACTCTCGAAATTTCATTATCTCAGCTATAACTGATATGCTCATTTATACGATTATTCTGTTTTTTACTAAACCCGTTTTTGGATCTGGGATCGCGATTGTAATTGCTACAGTTATTGCTCGTATTACATCATCATTTGTTAATTACAACCTTAACAAAGCCCTCTTTTTATCAGTCAACAGAAATCACAACAGATTCTTTATTCGCTACTATATTCTTTGGTTGAGTCTACTCATGTCAACAACTGGTATTACTTACTTGATCAATGATGTTTTTTCGACAAATGAGGTTCTTGCTAAAATGATCTCAGATATGAGTCTTGGTATTTTTAGTTATCAAATTCAAAAACATTGGGTTTTTAGTGAAAAAACAACTCCTACAAAAAGAGGTCTATATTTCAAGTTTGTAAGAATGTTCTTCCGTATATTTATGAGAGGTAAGGATCAAGTCGATCAGAAAATATTTACACAACCAAATGTTCTTATCGGCCACCATCAAAACTTTTATGGACCATTTCTTGCATTAACCTGGTTACCAGATACAGTGAGTTTTTGGGTTGTTGATCATCTATTTAACTTCAAGGATTGCTTTAAGATGTATTATCACTATACTTTTGTCAAAACGATTAAACTGCCTAAATTACTAGCCTTAGTACTAGCATTTCTTTGTGCATTATTAATCCCACCTCTTGTACGATCATCACGATCAATACCTGTTTATCGAGATTCAAAAAACATTATGACAACCTTTAAACAAAGTTTAGAAATACTTAACAAAGGCGAACAAATAATGATCTTCCCTGATGTCTTATACAATGATACTAGTTCCATAATGGGTGAAATGCATACTGGTTTTACACACATCGAAAAAGTATACTATCAAGCAAATAATACCCACATTGGCTTTGTCCCAATCATTATCAAAAAAGAATTTGGTTTGTTAAGCAATGCACCTAGCCTTTATTTTAATGATGAAACATCCTTCGTGTTGCAAAAAGATATTTTGATCAATCAGATAATTGATAATATCAATTCTAACTTACTATAAATCGTCTCACTAATCACAAATAAATCATATAGTGTGTAATATTCTCTAATAAGATTACAATAGAATCATGATAGAACAACCTAAATACAAAGTAATAAAACAAGCAGGCTCATTTGAGTTAAGACATTATCAATCTTTTACCATGATTGAATCTTTTGACAACAACCTAAAGAGTTATAACGGTTTTCGTTTAATCTTTGATTTTATTCAAGGTGGTAACCAAAACAACCAAAAAATAGCCATGACGGCTCCTGTAGTAAATCATTTAGATGAGAAAGGGATTCACACTACTGCCTTTGTCAT
The DNA here is from genome assembly GCA_964501425.1 of uncultured Erysipelotrichaceae bacterium. Taxonomy (GTDB): domain Bacteria; phylum Bacillota_I; class Bacilli_A; order Erysipelotrichales; family Erysipelotrichaceae; genus JAQUCI01. The sequence continues at coordinate 7,201 of CAZCSQ010000033.1, read as the reverse complement.
GCCCTCTAGAATGAAACATGATGATGTTCCTTTACCAATCGATCAGAATCTTAAAAAAGTGTTAGTACCTGAACGTATTTGTGCAGTATACAAGTTTAGGTTTAATCCCAAAATGGAAAATATTCGAAAATATGAGCAAGATTTACGATCGTGGATTGCACAAGAAGAATATACCATTTTAGGAGAATTACAATTAGCTCGATATAATCCACCCTTTATCCCAGGCTTTCTTAAGCGAAATGAATTATGGTTTGAAGTGATCAAAATACAAAAGAGTGTGTAATACAAAAACAAGATAATTAGACCATTATAGTGACCATGAAAAGTTTGATAAACTTTACGAGGTCACTTTTTCTATGAATTGACATGTATATGATTGTCCCTTTCATTATCTTGCTTTTAGAGGTGATTTATAAATGTACGATAGAATACATATACTATTATTTATACAAAGTTTCTAATGATACATTTACTAGTAACAGTATTCGGTATATAGTTTAAGTATAGGAAATGAAAGGAGTAATGAATATGAAGGGTAATAAAGAATTAATCGATGTTCTCAACGAACTGCTCGCTGATGAGCTAAGTGCTGTCAATCAGTACATGGTTCATTCCGAAATGAGTGCCGATTGGGGTTATCAAAAGCTCCACAAATACTTTGAGAAAAGAGCGATTGACGAGATGAAGCATGCAGAGACACTTATCGGAAGGATCTTGTTTCTTGAAGGGCTTCCTAATGTTAGCAAACTAAACGCCATCCATATAGGTAGCGATGTCGCCAAACAGTTAGAAAATGATCATCATGCAGAAGCAACAGCCATTGCCAGCTACAACGACGCAATCAAGCTAGCTGGTGACAAAAAGGATTTCGCAACGCGTGAGATTCTAGAAAAGATCTTACATGATGAGGATCGGCATATCGATGTTATAGAAGAACTTCAAGATCAGATCTCCCATATGACATTGCCGCTATTTCTATCAACACAAGTTGAATAATAATACAACAAGATAACAAAACGAATTGAAGCATTTTAATGTAATGTGGGACAGTATCATCTAATTGCCACCCACTTGTTTATCTTGTTCAAGTTTTCTTGATGATTTAGTTTATTTCTTCTGTAGTCATCAATTTTCACAAACTAAAACCCCAACCGTTCACGCTACATAATGGTGATCGTTGGGGTTTTGTTAAGTTACATGTTTTCATAAGGAGAATACTGGTGATTTTGTTGTATTATTCACTTTCTGGATGATTCTTATACACTAATATTGTTAATACTTTCTTGTTTAGCAAGAAACTCAACTGCTGCAATTTCATCAAGCGGCCTACTGACCAGATATCCTTGTATTTTGTCACACCCATGTGCTAGTAAATACTGTTTTTGTACTTCCTTTTCAACTCCTTCAGCGATTGCATAGTGTCCCAGTCTATGAGCCATATTAATAATATCTCCGGTTATTGCATTGTCAGTGTCATTCTCTAACAATTTATCAATAAAATACTTGTCGATTTTCAAACTATTAACATTCAGATCCTTAACTCTAGCTAGCGATGAATAGCCTGTCCCAAAATCATCTATGGCGATATGAATCCCTGCATCTCTAACTCTACTTAAGATATTATTGATGTATTCATTATCAGATGCAAAAATCGACTCTGTAATTTCAATGCCAATACTTTGTGGATTTACATTCATTTCGCTGATCATATCGAATAAGCTACTTGTGAAATCAGGTTTTAACAATTGCGTGGTTGAGATATTGATAGAGATATTTATCGTTTCATATCCTAACTCTTTCAATTTGTTTAGAAAATAAAACGCTTTAATGATAATTTTCTTACCAAGCGGAATGATGAAGTTGCTTTTCTCAGCTATTGGAATAAACTCCATGGGAGAAATCAGACCAAGTTTCTCTGACTTTAATCTTGCAAGTGCTTCAAAACTACATACGCGATTTGTCTTCAAATCTAAAATAGGTTGATACTGCAATATCAATTCATCACAAACCTCATTTGTAGTAATTTTCGCGAGTTCTTGTCTTATGTGCCCCTCGCGTATAATTATTTTCTCAAGATCCTCGTTATAGATACATGCGATAAATTCTTCGTTGTATTCACTAATTGATCTTTCAGATGCGATCAAAAGCCTTGTCAATAGTAGATCCACTTCAAGTTCATTATCTTGATTAATTTCAATGATACCAATCCCACCGCCAACTCTTTCGTTTATAAGCAACTCTTTCAGATCGCCTGCGATTATCTCACTAAAATCAATCAACTCATTCATGTCCTTATAATTCTTTAAATAGAAAGTAAATTGATCTTCATATATTTTAAATAATCTGCGATTATCTGTATTATATACACCCAAAGTTTCAACTACTTTTTTCATCAAACTCTGTGTGTAATGGAATCCGTACTGCGCCGTTAATGAGTGGGCTGTATTCAAGTTAACAACCATGAGTGCTCTTGTTGATGTTTTATCAAATTTACCATCCTTTTCAAGTAATGATTCCAAGTAATCACGGTTATTTAATCCTGTCCAACGATCATGCTCATTCAAGTAGATGATGTTATTCTCTATTTCTTTCCGATCTGTTATGTCCAAAATGATTCCTTCAAGCGTCTCTACTTGACCCTTCTCGTCATAGACACCTTCACCCAGCTCTAACACCCACTTACGCTTACCATCGGCAGCCGTGATTTCATATTCATACTCAAACGATGCTCGATTGGCAATAACGCGCCTCCACTCATTTTGAATCAATTCACGATATTCAGGAGTAATTAAACTATTGAAGGATATCTCTTTATTGTTTATGAGACTTTCGGGAGGATAGCCAGTCAGCTTAAAGCAACCATCAGAAACAAATTTCATTGTCCAATCTTTATCATAATTACTTTTATATGCCATTCCAGGTAAATTTGAAATAAGAATGGATTTACTACGTTCGCTTTCTGCCATTAATTTCGCACTATTTTCAATCTCTTCTATTTGCTTTTTAGTGTTACTAAAAAGACTATTAATAATTAAAACAAACAAGATACCCATAGAGTGAGCTGATATAGCCACAATATACCATGTTTCTTTGTATTGATATATCGCCAGATTATCTAGAAGTCCAAGATGTAAAGATATTGTAATAGCTATAAATACTAATAAGCTAATAAAGATGAAGAATAGGTTTTGTCTTTTATTTAGTATAAACGCAGCTAAGCCAAATGTTGCATATACTACAAGTAATCCCGCTCCCATAGGTCCAGCGATAAATAGTAGCATCAAACCCAACAAATAAATACATAAAATAAAAAGATACCTTTTTATCAAAATATTAGTTTTTCTACTTAAAAGTAGTATCAAAACGATAATGTATGACGATAATTCTAAGATCCCAGCAATGAGATTATTGTCCATAAAAAACAAGTAAGCTCCATAGCATATAGGAAATAGACCAATGACAATAAATAGTATAGCAAGTTTATAAAACACTTCATTTCTAAAGTGTTCCAAATCTATTTTGACTTTTGTATCATTTTTATAACTAGATACTCCCATAAATAACTCAGAAAATTTCTTATTGAGCTTAAAGAGTATTTGATTGATAAAATCATAGAGTTTAGTATTCACTTTCTCACCTCATTATCAATAAATGGAGAATGTTCTATTGTTTTGATTTAAAAAATATTCATTTTGATTATATATATTTTATGTATTATTTGTCTTTTGATATCGTTGTTGCTTAGAAGATGTCTTTTCTATTGGTTTGATAATACCATTCGTTTTTTTAACATGATTCAAAAAGAATATACCAAGTAATAACCGTGTTCTTCTTGGTATTCTGTTCCAAAAATAGCCCTTATATAAATCCTTTACAAGAAATACTTCCCCATCATTAAGATACTCAGTCTCTTTAATAGCCTCATCCAATAATCTATTTAGATCAAACACATTTATTCTCCTTATTGTTAACCATTATAAACAACGTTGTTATTACGATTGTATCCTCATTATCGAGACATGTCAATTTTATACAAAAGTGAACTCAATGTTACGTTTGTGATTTTAGTCCTTAAAACACGTGAGCATAGGTAACCGATAACAAAACTTATTCCTGTGAAAGTACTTTCGACAAGGAACCTGCTTTCTGGTTAAATGTAGTAGAATTGTTAAGTTAACTAAATGATTCTTCACTTCAAAGACACAATGACAATCCCCCACGATGAATTGATTAGAATATATATGATGGAAGCATACAATACTATGTTAACTGGTCATTTGGATATGAAATAAGAACGATAATGTTGACACTAACTGTATCAATACTATCGTTCTTATCAGGTGAAGATCAGATAAAACGATTGATACGTTTCATTTTATCTGTTGATTAACTAATGACAAGTGTTTTATGTCTTATATCGGACATTAATATTATGCTGGTAAGCGAAGCGACAACTTTGCCAATATCAATTAAAGGATGTGTGTCTCCTGTTAACCAGCGTAATGAAAAACCAATGACAATAATCGATTCTGGTGTTACTGAATCTCCCACACAAAAGTAGCAGTATCACTAACATCAATATCATCTGGTTCAATCTCAATGGATCTCGACATTGATATCATTGGCATACAGTCCTCATCCATATCATATCTAGTTTTAGAATAAATATTTAACTCACCCCAATTATAATCGATTGAAAGTAACTGGCCCATTTTGACATTAGAAGCATCACAGAGTATTTCAGCTTTGCGTTTAGCATTTGCTGTTGCCGAGCGCAGCATCATCTCATTAATTGCGGTAGCGTCCTTAACAGTAAAGGCGATTGTCAGTTGCGGATTTGCCAGACAGGTAGCCACGGCATTCAGTGCATAGGACAACATCTTGGAATCAAAATCAAATTCCACATTAAGAGTATGACTAACAATGTAGCCGTTAAAAACGTATTTGTAATTCCCATTTTTATCTTTTACTTGATTTTGATCAACTCTAACATCAAAGCTTTTTGTCTTTATCGATTCTTTATCAAAGCCAATACTAACCAAACTCTTCTTTAGTTGATCAAACTGTTCAGTTGCCTCTTCCATTGTTTTTTCATAGTTCATATGATGTGCTTGTAAAGACATTGATAGCACTACATAATCCGATTTCGCTGATGCCTTACCAACTCCTTTAACTGTAATAGTTCTTGTCATATTCATCTACCTCCTTATAGTATATGAATTAAGTATATACACTACCCTTTTAATCAATACGGTACGTAAAGAAATTGTTTTAAAAGGTTGATAATAATGTAACATTTTTATTTATGAATCATTTTACTAGAATACAAATCACCCCACAACAATTGCCATCTCTACACTACCTGTTATCAGATCTTATTGCATTCTATCACTTCTTTAAATGCATTTAACTAACTACTTTTTCTACTAAAGAATAACTAGTGACTACATTTTTTAGTACGTTAAAAACAAATATATATTGTTAGTATGCTTATTAGTATTCGGTATTTATATAATTATTCTATTTCTAAAAGAATATTCAATCCATCAATTTTAACTTGATATGTATGAGCGTCTTTTGGCTTTACTTTAATATAAAGCATTTTACCAGGTTGAGTAAGCTGTCCTGTACGTACATCAAAAGCAGATCCATGTCTTGGGCAAACAATGCTATAACCATCCAAATTACCATCAGAAAGTGATCCTCCCATATGAGGACATTTGTTGTCAATGGCATAAAAAGTTCCTTCGATATTGACTAAAAGAATTTCTTGATCATTATAAACAATTTTCTTTTTATCACCATTGGCTAGCTCATTTGTTTGAGCAATTATTTTATATTCCATGTTGTATCTCCTTTAAATAAATAATATCACATATATTGATAAGATACATTTTGTCTTGATAACCTCCCTACCAACCATACAAATAAGGAAATACATCGATTTATAGATGTGTTATGATAATTGTAGAGTGAATAATTTGTTTTCACATAATGATTAAAGGTGTTTTCTAAACTCATTTTGCTTATTCAATTAATCGGAAACTTGAGTTTATTTAACGCATTATTACTAATTCATGGAGGTAACATCTTGTCTATCAGTAAAATATGGAGACCTGAAACTTTTCAAGGACATAGTAAAAAGAATAATTATTTCGAAGGATGGTATTTTAAGCTTATCGATCAATCTAGAAAAACGGTTATCGCTATTATTCCTGGAATAGCCATCGGTAAGAATAAACAAGACTCTCATTCATTTATTCAATTTATTGATGCTGTAAGCGGTCAAACCGAATATTTTCAGTTTCCATTTGAAGACTTTAGTCCAAACATAAATGCATTTGATGTTAATATAGGTGTTAACCATTTTTCTGATAGTGATATTCATATTAATCTCAATAATGAAAAAACAACAATCTGTGGTCAACTTCAGTTTAGCAATATTACAAAATACCCAAAATCTTTTTTACACCCAGGAATCATGGGCCCTTTTTCTTTCATACCAGGTATGGAATGCTATCATGGGATCGTCAACATTAGTCATACTATCAGCGGGACCCTTACTATCAACGGGATTGAAGTAGATATGACAGGTGGCGAAGGGTATATTGAAAAAGATTGGGGAAAATCTTTCCCTGATTCGTGGATTTGGCTTCAAGCAAATCACTTTGAAAATAGTACAACTTCCTTTATGTTCTCTGTTGCGCACATTCCTTTGTTGGGTAGTAATTTTAAGGTCTGATTTCCTTTTTAAAAACTGAAGACGCGTTTTATAATTTCTCAACATATAATGGTAGTAAGATTAAGCACCTTAAGATTGTAGATAATACTTTGAGAGTTACTATAACTCACAAAAATCATATACTAAATTTCACCGCAAAATACAGTCAGGGTGGTATTCTTAAAGCACCTAAAAATGGTCTGATGAAGAGAAATATTGAAGAGAGCATAACAGCTGAGATAGAGTTATCTCTTACTGATAAAAAAGGTATTAATACTTTTGAAGGAAGAAGTAATTGGGTGGGTATGGAATTATCTGAGGCTTTCGATTTAGAGGTATAGACTTGTAAAGTTGTTATTTCAGCTTCAGAGCAAAATAAAACCATCTATCGATAAAGCTCACCCTATCATTTGATGGTATTAAGATTGGCAAAGGCACTAACTATTGATAAAATGCACCGCTCAAATCAAATCGTTAAAA
>CAZCSQ010000032.1:12193-15492 GCA_964501425.1 uncultured Erysipelotrichaceae bacterium | reverse complement strand
GCGGTTATGGTTGGCGTACTGATCCAATATCAGGGAAAAAGACCTTCCATGATGGAATAGACATAGCGGCGGATTATGGTTCAGCTGTCTATGCCTATGCTGGGGGAACAGTATCAGAATCGGGTTGGAATAGTATTCGTGGTAACTATATCGTTATCAATCATGGTAATGGTTTAACAACCCGTTATCTTCATCTATCTAAACGATTAGTAGATGTTGGTGATCGAGTTGATGTAGGTGATAAGATTGGTCAAGTTGGTTCAACTGGCTATAGTACCGGTAATCATTTACACTTTGGTGTTAAACTCTATGGTGAATCACAAAACCCATATGCTTATCTATAATAGACCTTCGGGTCTATTTTTTTGTGATGAGTCTGAAGTCTATACTAACCGCTTAAAAAATGCTATATTTAACTAGTCAGACAGGAGGTTTCTAATGAAGAAGAAACAAGTAGTATTAGTAGTAATGGATGGTATTGGAATTACTACCAAGGATGATGGTAATGCGGTAATGCATGCTTATAAGCCTCATCTTGATCAATTAATGATGAACTATCCTAATACATTATTAAAAGCACATGGTACAGCGGTTGGTTTACCATCCGATGATGATATGGGTAATTCAGAAGTAGGTCACAATGCTTTAGGTTGTGGTCAGATATATGCTCAAGGAGCTAAATTAGTTAATGAATCAATCGCTACAAAAGCGATATTTAATACTGATACATGGAATGATCTGATTAGTTACTGTAAAGATAATACACTACATTTCATTGGTTTATTATCAGATGGTAATGTTCATTCTCATATTGATCATTTGATCAGTATGATCAAGGAAGCGAAAGCTCAAGGTGTTAAAAGAGTACGTATTCACGCTTTACTTGATGGTAGAGACGTGCCAGAAACCAGTGGCTTAATATACATTGATGCGTTAGAAACAGTTCTAGCGGAGTTAAATGATTCCTCATTTAATGCTAAGATCGCCAGTGGTGGTGGACGGATGTATATCACTATGGATCGTTATGAAGCTAATTGGTCAATGGTTGAAAAAGGTTGGCATGTTCATGTCTTAGGTGATGGTAGAAACTTCAACAGTGCAAAGCAAGCTATTCAAACCTATCGTGATGAACTACAAGTATCTGATCAAGACCTACCAGAGTTTGTGGTTGTGGAAGATGGTAAACCGGTAGGAACGATCAATGATGGGGATAGTGTTATCTTATTTAATTTCCGTGGTGATCGCGCTATTGAATTATCAAAAGCGTTCGATAATGAAAACTTTGATGTATTTGATAGAATCCGTAAACCAAAAGTTAAATATGCTGGAATGTTACAATATGATGGTGATCTTAAGATCCCTAATCTATTCTTAGTACAACCACCAAAGATCAAGAATACAATGTCTGAATATCTTGTTAAACAAGGATTAAGTCAATACGCAATTAGTGAAACCCAAAAGTTTGGACATGTGACATACTTCTGGAATGGTAATAGAACTGAGAAGTTTGATGATAAGCTTGAAACATACAAAGAAATATTATCAGACGTACTTCCTTTTGAACAAAGACCGTGGATGAAAGCCGCTGAGATAACCGATGAATTGATCAAAGCGATCCAATCAGGTGAATATGATTTCTTAAGATGTAATTTCCCAAATGGCGATATGGTTGGACATACAGGCAATTATCAAGCCACATTAATTGGTGTTGAAACAGTTGATCTTGTTTTAGCTCGAATTATCAAAGCTTGCCAGCAAACAGACAGTATCTTATTAATAACAGCCGATCATGGTAACGCTGATGAAATGTATGAGAAAAGAAAAGTCGCGACTGATACACCGAAACCGAAGACTAGTCATACATTAAACAAAGTACCATTTATCATCTATAACGCTGATGTAAAGATCAAAGATGGTGAATTTGGCTTAGCCAATGTGGCTAATACAGTTATCGATCTTTTAGATCTACCAAGCGTTGATCTTTGGGAAGAAAGCATTATTTCTAAGTAATAACTAATGAGGATAGCAATATCCTCTTTTTTGTGATTGCTTACACAAATAAATATTTCTTTATTTTGTAAAGTAGTATAATGAATTTATTAAAATTGAGGTGATCATCTTGGAGATTATTAAGATTGAATCATTATCAAAGTACTATGGAAAAGCTCGTGGAGTTACTGATCTATCATTTTCTGTTGATCAGGGTGAGTTTTTTGGGTTTATCGGTCCCAACGGGGCAGGTAAAAGTACAACGATAAGGGTTCTATTAGGTTTAATTCATGGAAGTTATGATAAAGTTGAGATCTTTGGTAAAGATATAGCAACCCACCAACAAGAGATCTTAGCTGATGTTGGATTTATGTCATCTGAAGGTATGTTTTATAATGGTATGAAAGTCAAAGATATCATTCGCTTATCAGCCGATCTACGTAATAAGGATTGTAGTGTTGAAGCGAAGCGCTTGTGTGATATCTTACAACTTGATACATCCCGTAAGATTGAAGAGTTATCCTTGGGTAATCGTAAGAAAGTATCCATTGTCTGTGCTATGCAGCATCGACCAAGCTTATATATCTTTGATGAACCAACAAGTGGACTTGATCCATTGATTCAACATGAGTTCTTTACTTTGTTAAAGGAAAGAAACAAAGAAGGTGCTACCGTCTTTTTATCATCACATATCTTATCTGAAGTTCAACGTTATTGTGATAAAGCGGCGATCATTCGTGAAGGTAAGATCGTTGCGTATGATAATGTAGAGAAATTAACCAAGACGAAAGTAAGAAGAGTTACTTTGATCGGTAATGTTGATATTGAAAGCTTGGTTGGCGTATCACAGGTTAAAAGGTTAAATGGTAGTATGACTTTCTTCTATGAAGGCGAAATAAAGAATTTATTGAGTGTTTTAGAAAAGGCTGACTTAAAAGATCTAATGATCAATGAACCCGATCTTGAAGAAGTCTTTATGCATTATTATAAAAAAGAAGGTGAAATCTTATGACCATATATCTTCATGAGTTAAAAAGAAATAAAGTGTCATTGATGATCTGGACAACAGTCATTGTCTTATTTGTATTAATGATCGTCATTATCTTTCCAGATATGAAAAAAGAAATGGAAAGTTTAAATGAGTTGTTTTCGTCTATGGGTGGTTTTTCCGCTGCGTTTAGTATGGATCGACTTAATCTTGGTGAATTACTCGATTTTTATAGCATCGAAGCTGGAACAGTTTTATGTCTTGGTGGAGCATTCTATGCATCAATGATTGGCATATCATCATTAGCCAAAGAAGAAAAAGA
>CAZCSQ010000032.1:0-12093 GCA_964501425.1 uncultured Erysipelotrichaceae bacterium | reverse complement strand
GAAGGAGCGGATATTATTACAACAGGTACTTTGGATATTAAATATAGTTTAATATGGTTAACTATTTCATTAGTGTTTTTGGTGGGTGGATATATCAAGTATCGTAGTAAGGATATCTTATAAAGTAAAAGAGCGAACATTGTATGTTCGCTCTTTCTTTGTGTATGAGTTCAGTATTCTTCTAGTCTATTAAACCTTTTTCTTGTAAAAAGGCTCTAGCTACATCATTAGGAGATTCACCATCAACGTCAACGGCGTAGCTCATTTCAACCATTTCCGCATCAGTTATCTGACCTGTTAACATATCTAATACTTCACGTAGGTTTTCAACTTCAGCGAAGTCTTCAAAGAAACCTTTTCTAGCAACTAAGTTTGCGTAGTAGTCAGGGAAGAAACCTAAGTCTTCTTCTAATATGACTAGGTCATACTTCTTATTAAGACCATCAGTACTATAAACTTCAGTTACGTCAAAGTTTCCATTAACGATAGCTGTATATTTCAAGTTAACGTCGATCGATACAGCATCTTTGAATTCTAAGCCATAAGCTTCAACCCATGCATAGTAACGGTCCTCAGTTTCTTGAGTAAAGAAACTAGGTTCTGCACCAAAAACTAATTCTTTAGCAATTGGTATAAGATCACTGACTTTTTCTAAGTTATACTTTTCAGCGGTTTCTGGAGTTACGGCGATGGCGTAAGTATTGTTAATGCCTATCTTATCTAACGATGTAACACCATATTCTTCTTCTCCAACTTGTCTTGTGTATTCAAACAATGTCATTCCTGCTGGTACATCACTTGGATTCTTATTAAATACAGAAGCTAATGTTGAACCATCATAAGTCAAGAATAGATCGTTGCTTGGGTTATCACCCTGCATTTCTCTAAACTGATTAACAAGCGTCATGCCGTCTTTGATAACGACAGTTGCGTCTGTGTGTTCCTCAACTAATATCTTGACCATTTGGTTAATGATCATAATCTCAGCGTAGGTACCATCATACATGTTGATTACTGGTCCTTCTTCTTCTTGCGTATTACCACAGGCTGCGGTTGATACTAACAAGAGTAATGTGATTAGTAATAAATAAATTTTCTTTTTCATAAAAACATCCTTTCTTAAGTTGCTTTCTTCTCTAGTCTTTTAGCGATGAAATCCATTATGGATTCAAACACTATTGACATAGCCATTAGTGAAACTGTGGCAGTCAAGATCAAATTTACATTCATGACACGAATGCCACGATAGATGATCGAGCCTAGGCCACCACCACCGACCGAGGCCGCAAATACGGCTGTACCTATTGAGTTAACAGCTGCTATCTTTATTCCAGTAACGATTACTGGGAAAGATAGTGGTAATTCAATAAATACTAATTGATATAAGCGACTCATACCCATGCCTCGGGCCGCTTCTTTAATTCCAGGATCAACATTAGATAATCCCAGATTGGTGTTACGTACGATCGGAAGTAACGAATACATCGTTAAACCGATGATGACGGTTGTTTTTCCCGCCCCGACCAATATCATGATCAAGCCCAATAAAGCTAAAGATGGGATTGTTTGAAAGACATCGGTCACAAATAAGATTATCTTACGGGCTTTAGGAACTAAGTAGGTCACTACTCCTAAAGGAACACCGACAGCAATAGCCATGATTACAGCCATAAAGACAATATATAGATGTTCTAATACCATTTCTACTGTCATTTTGTCTCACCTTCAATTCCTTGTAAGCCTTTAGGTACGACTTTTTTCTGGACATATTCGATGATTAAGCTCAAAGATATTGCCATTACAGCAGCTGGAATAGCTCCTGTTAGTATTAAATAGTTCTTATTAGAATCAATACCTTGATAAACAAACAAACCTAAGCCACCAAGACCGATCATCGCGGCTAATACACTCCAACTTACAGTATAAATAGTTGCCAAGCGTAAACCACCAATAATGGTTGACATAGCTAGTGGAAGCTCAATCTTATAAAGGATTTGGAAATTACTCATTCCACTACCACGTGCGGCTTCTTTGTATTGTTCTTCAACATTGATTATTCCGACAAAGGTATTCTTTAATACAGGAAACATTGCGTATATTGATAAAGCAATGATAACGGTCAATGGTCTCATTCCAAGGTAGATAAAGAGAAGACCAATAAAGACGATACCAGGTATTGTGTTAAATAAAGACAATATTGGTAATATGAATTTTGAATACTTTGGGACTCTTGATAATAAGATACCGATAACTAGTCCTAATATAAAGCCAACTGTGACAGACACAAAGACATAATATAAATGTACGCCAAGTTGTGTTATCAATTGACCCAGGTAAATATCTACCCATCTACTCCAAGTCATTAGCCCCACAACCTTTCAGCTAGAGCTTTAGCCATACTTGTTCTTGTAATGATGCCTGTAACTTTGTTATCATGATCAACAACAATCAGATAAGGGTCTTTACTTTCTAATAAGCGATCAAAAGTTTGTTGGGCATCATCTGTTTCTTTGACTAAGGTATGGTGTTTCTTGATCAAGTCTTTAATATCTTTTTTGTCTTTACCTTGAAGGCGAATATCTTCAACAGATACCGTTCCTAAGTAATGATTATCACGATCGACAACGATCAAAGTATCAACACTATGATTACGCATCATTGATAATGATTGATTAGGGCCACGATCATCAGTAATGGTATAGATGTTAGTTCTCATGATGTCTTTTGCTATTACTGGTTCTTCTTCATTGTCAGTAATATGCTTACCTAAGAACTGTTTAACTAGTTCACTGGCAGGATTTTGTAAGATTTCTTCTGGTGTTGCCATTTGAAGGATCTTTCCATTTTCCATAAAGACGATGGTATCAGCTAGGTTTAAAGCTTCTTCCATGTCATGGGTAACGAAGACAATCGTCTTGTTAAGCTTTTGTTGGATATTCTTGATCTCATTTTGTAAGACAGTTCTTGTCATAGGGTCAAGAGCTCCAAAGGGTTCATCCATTAAGATGATTGGCGGCGAAGCTGCCAAAGCTCTTAATACCCCGATACGTTGTTGCTGTCCACCGGACAGTTGTGTCGGATACTTATTGGCGTATTGATCATATGGCATTCCTACCATCTCCAATAATTCATGAACGATCTTATCTTGTTTTTCTTTTGAATATTTTAATAATTTTGGTACTACACTGATATTTTCAGCGATGGTCATGTTAGGAAATAGCCCTATCTGTTGAATAACGTAGCCTATTTTTCTTCTTAAAGCTACTTTATCGACAGATGATGTATTCTCATCGTTGATAAATATTTGTCCTTCGGTGGGTTCAATCAATCTATTGATCATTTTTAGGGTTGTTGTCTTACCACAGCCACTCGGGCCGATAAGGATAACAAATTCACCTTCTTTGATCTGGAAACTGATATCATCGATTACTTTTGTATCACCGTAGAATTTACTTACTCGGTCAAATTTAATCATTTTTCCTCCTTTTTCTTATTGAGAAAGTTTGCAACAGCTGTCTGGCAGCCGTGATTGCCAACAAAGATAATAGTATCATCGGCATAAAGTTCGGCATAAGGTCCTGGAGAAAGGATCATATAATTGGCTCTTTTAATCGCCACGATTGTGGCTCTGGTCTCTTGCCAGAATTGAATCTTACCAATGTTTTTACCGATCACGAATGATTCTTTAGTAATCTTGAATTCATAATTAGTAAAAGGAACTGTAAAAGACGAAAAAGCCGTTCGATTACGGATGATCTCCGCGGATAATTCTTCAAGCTTGTGACTCAATTGGCGTTGTTGCTGCATGGCGTCCTCAAAGTCTTTTTGAATTTGTTCTTGCTTTGAAAATCCATCAAAGTGTTCTATATAACGCTTAGCGTTATCTACTGACAAAACATAAACCCCACTATTACTTCTAATTTCTACTACTTTCATATCGGCTAAGAGTTTTAAAGCTCTTCTGATCGTTTCTGGTGAAACGTTATACTCACCCGCAAAAAGTGAGCGTCCAGAAAGTTTCATATCTTCTGTTAGTTCTTTATTAGCGATGCGATTAGCGATATCTAAGGCGATTAGTAAGTATTGAGGGGGGTTAATTCTGTTTGACATACCCATTTCTCCTAAACTGACAACCTATTGTCTTTACAAAGTATGTCACATTTGTTATTTCATGTCAATTAAAAAGAACCTTTCAGTTCTTCTTAATATAGTGTTTATAGAGCTCTTCGGTAGCTAGTGATATTTTAGTCACGGAGAAGTAAGTGGCCTCTGGATAGATATAATAAGTATCATCCAAGGTATTAAGATCAACACAATCACCATATTTACCAAGATAATCATATTCGATATGACAGGCGTATTGCGAATCAACTGGTTTGATCATCTCATATGGTTCATCATGATACTTGCCTACTAATTTAAAACCATGATGATCGTGAGTTAGTACTCCTTTACCTAAAGGGATATACCCTTTAGCGTTAGGTAGTGAATCAACATGAACAGGTGATTGGAAGAAATAGGTCTTATTTTCAACTTCAGCGCGCACATTAGCCCTTTCCCACTCATACCAATCAGGTATGTGGCTAAACTTCGTTTCACCCTCAAGGGCTTGTAGTTGGCCATATTCATTCATTTGCCAATGTTTCTTACAATGATTACACCATATCTGATCTTTGTCAGAATCCATCTTGTATTCAGTTAAACAATTAGGACACTGATAAAGGACCTTATGTAAGCCTTTGGCTCGATTTTCAAAAGTGATCGCAACTTTATTATCTCTTTGCCACGCAAAGTCATCGTATTGGAAATCTTGATCAATCAATTCATTGATCTGTTCAATTGTAAGGTCTTTTACCTGTTGTTTACTCATAAGTTGTTTTAAGGTAGCTTCGGTATGATTACCCCGCTCTTGTAAATTCCAAAATGGAGAATTAACATGATGGCCATAAGTTATCAAAGTCACAACAGGAACATTTAATAGTTTTACAAGTTTACCAACAGAGTCAGGGATAATGGCGTTTGTTCCACAAAGGGAATAACGTGCTTCAGGATAGACAACTAAGACATCACCATTTTCAATAACACGCTTTAAGTGTCTTACCATCAAGATATCATTGGTAAATTTACGCTTACAGATACAACCTGCTAAGCGCATTAGTAATTCTCTTTTGATAAAGCCATCAATGGCAACGATATAATTTGCTCGATGGGGGAATATTGCCCATGTACAGACCTTAAAATCCAAGAAGGCATTATGATTACCTAATAAAAGATAGGGAGGTTTTACGCCTTCCATATCAATCTTGGTTACTTTAGCTTTATGTTTTAAAACATCAGGGAAACTTAAGATCCAAGTTAAAGGTCTAAGATACCATTGTTGACGAAAAGGTTTTTTGGTCATATCAAAGCGGACAAAGTCTTTTTGTGATTTGGGATAGTTCATAATTATGCCCCTTTTCTTTGATTATACAATAAAAGGGATAGTTAATCATAGACAATAAGCAAAGGAAATTGATCGATTAGATTGACATCAAGATAACAGTTTGGGTATCATAGATAAGAATTAGAGGTAGCTACTATGAGTGAGATATTTGCGTTTTTTTCTGGTTTAGGTAATGAGTTTGCGTTGTTCATGATTTCTTTGATCCCTTTGATTGAAGCCAGAGGAGCGATCATTTATGGTGCGGCTATCGGGATGCCTTGGTACCAAGTGCTTCCTATCTGTATTGTCGGAAATATGGTACCAGTACCGTTTATCTTATTATTTGGGATGAAGTTAATCGCCTATTTGAAGACGACTAAGTTATTTGGGCCATTCTTTACTCGTTATGAAGAAAAACTGCTGAGTAAATCAGCGGAGATAGATCGTTATAGTTTTATCGCGCTTATGTTGTTTGTAGGGATACCCGTTCCAGGAACTGGTGCTTGGTCAGGATCATTGATCGCTACTATCTTAGAGATTAAATTCAAAAAAGCCATTTTAGCCGTTTTCTTAGGAGTAATCCTTGCGGCCATCATCATGACTTTAGGTAGTTATGGAGCAGTTGGTATCTTTAAATTATTTGTTTAGTCGATCAAGCTTGAAAGCCATGATGATCGTTTTAGCATCATCAATTTCATTATTCATGATCTTTGTTAGGATATCATCAAGTTTTAAAGGAACCACATTTAAAAACTCATTTTCATCTAAAGCTTGTCCAACAAAGCTTAGTTTATTAGCGTAATAAAGATGAATGATCTCAGTAGAATAGCCACATGTTGGCACAAAGCTACCAAGTGAGATTAATTCTTCTGCTTGGTATCCAGTTTCTTCTAATAATTCACGTTTTGCACATTCAAGTGGATCTTCCCCTTGTTCTTTTTTACCAGCGGTAAACTCTAGCATGATCTTATTTAAAGGATAACGGAATTGTTGAACCAATAAATAATGATCATCAGCTGTTTTAGCCGCAATACAGACACCACCATGATGTTCTACCAGATCACGATAAGATATCTTATCATTTGGTAAAAGAACTTCATCATGATAAATATTAAAGACCCTTCCTTCATAGATTGTTTGTCGGTTTAATCTTTTTTCTTCTAGTTTCATGTTATCACCTTTTTAATATTAACATAATTCTAATTCTTAGTTAGAAAAAAGCTTATTGATGATATAATTAATTAAAGGTGATCATATGTTAGAAAAAGGATTGTTTATTACGTTTGAAGGACCAGACGGTAGTGGTAAGACAACGATAAGTAAAAACGTTTATCAAAGATTATTTGATAAGGGTTATGATGTCATATATACTCGGGAACCAGGTGGTATTGAAATTGCGGAACAGATAAGAAGAGTTATCTTGGACCCCAACAATACAGCTATGGATTGTAAGACCGAGGCTTTATTGTATGCGGCAAGTCGTCGCCAACATTTGGTTGAAAAGATCGTTCCAGCTTTAAATAAGCATCAGATCGTTATCTGTGATCGTTTTGTGGATAGTTCATTGGTCTATCAAGGGATAGCCCGTAATATTGGTATTGATGAAGTTTATTCGATCAATAAATTCGCCATTGATGATTATCTACCCGATATGACTATCTATTTAGATATTAGTGCCGATGAAGGATTGAAGCGTATCTCTGATCGTTTAGATAAAGATCGATTAGATAGAGAAGATATTAGTTTCCACACAGAGGTAGTTAAGGGTTATCAAAAGATCATGGAAATGTTTAAAGAGCGTTATACGATCATAAATGCGATGCAAGACATCGAAAAGATAACGGATGAAGCATACACTAAGGTTGTGGAGTTAGTAGATAAACATGTTTAAGACTAAACTTATTTCTGAACAACCGATCGCCTTTCATACTTTGAGCAATAGTTTAAAAGACAACAAATTAGCTCATAGTTATCTTTTTGTGGGTCCAAATGGTACACCAAAGAAAGAAACGGCGTATCTTTTGGCTCAAAGTTTAGTTTGTCGTCATAAACAAGTGTTTGCTTGTGAAGTGTGTGATGATTGCAAGCGAATAAGTGAGGGTAACTACGCTGATCTTATCTATTTAAGTGGTCAAGATGCTAAGATCAAAAAAGAGGATATCTTACACTTACAACAAGAGTTTAGTAAAACTGGCTTAGAAGAGTTTAATCAGAAGATCTATATCATTGATCACGCTGAAAACGCGACACCGGAGGCTTTAAACAGTTTATTGAAGTTTTTAGAGGAACCTAATGGTTCTTCAACAACGGCGATTTTATTAACTGAACAAAGTGACCGGATATTACCGACCATTCGTTCTCGTTGCCAGATTATCCAGTTTAAAGCGTTATCGAGGGATTTCTGTTATAATGTCTGCGTATCCAGTAAGTATGATCCTTTGGATGCTTATATATTAGCCAACTTAATTCGTAATATAACTTTGATCGATGAGATCATTGAAGAAGAAGAATATCAAAATGGTCGCCAGATGTTTAAACGATTTATTGATGATCTGCTTGATGATAGTGATAAAGCCATTATTAATATCCATAATGATGGGCTTGTGGCTAAGGATAAGAATCGTAAAGTTGTGAAGTATTTTTTGGATATAACGATCATGTTTTTTGCGGATCTATTTCGATTTCAACAGGTATCTATCCCTTGGTATACTGATAGAGTCCAACAGATGAGCAAGAGTAGCTATAATGATCGACATATATTAAATATCTTATTATCGACAAGAGACCTATTGATATCCAATGCGAATATTGGTTTATTAATGGATCAAATGTTTTATCAAATACAGGAGGTTGTAAATGGAAAATAATATAAATGGAAACACTGAAGATATTAAATATCCTTACGTTGTTTCAGTAAAATTCAAAGGGACAAAGAAACATTATTATTTCGGTTCATACGAAAACAATGTTGTAGATAAAGATTATGTGGTTGTTGAAACAGTTAGGGGTATTGAATTAGGGGAAGCTGTTGGTGAGGTACATAAACTTGAAGAGGTTAACATCAGAAATCCTTTGAAACCAATCATTCGTAAAGCAACCGAAAATGATCTTAGAAGTAATCAACGTAACCAAGAGTTAGCTGAGGAAGCTTTAGAGATCTGCCGCGGTGAAGTAGAGAAATTACAGCTAGATATGAACTTGATTAGTGCTGAATATACTCTTGATCGCTCAAAGGTTATCTTTGTTTATGTGGCGGATGATCGGGTTGATTTTAGAGAACTCTTAAAAGAATTAGCTCAAGCTTTAAAGTGTCGTATTGAATTACGACAGATTGGTATGCGTGATAAAGCCAAGATCGTTGGTGGTCTAGCGGTATGTGGCATGGAAACGTGTTGTTCACGATACTTACAAGAGTTTGATGTTGTTTCGATCAATATGGCTAAGAATCAATTGTTAGCTTTAAATACGCAGAAACTATCTGGTCAGTGTGGAAAACTAATGTGTTGTTTACGTTATGAAAATACAGCTTATAAAGAACTTAGAGCGGGACTTCCTAAGTTAAATTCACAGATTGTCTATAAGGATAAACATTATCGACTAACGTCGATGAACGTCTTAACGAAACTTGCTAAACTTGAAAACAGAGAAGAAACCTTGTTTTTATCATTTGATGAACTGTTTCCGAATTTAGGTAAAGATAGGATGATGGATAATGATGAATCGGCAGAAGAGCTTTCAGAATGAGTTGCCAACTTTATATCTTGTAGCGACTCCAATCGGTAACCTTGATGAGATGACTCCAAGAGCGATCGAGATCCTTAATTTGGTTGATATTATCGCAGTCGAAGACACGCGTAATACGATCAAATTATTGACGCATTTTGGGATCAAGACGCGCATGATCGCTCATCATCTTCATAATGAAAAACAAAGCACAGTTGGACTATTACAATTACTGCAAGATGGTATGTCAGTAGCTTTAGTAAGTGATGCGGGGTATCCATTAATATCTGATCCAGGTGAATTATTAGTTAAGACGATCACTGATGCTGGTTTTAATGTAGTTCCTATATCTGGAAGTAGTCCTATGTTATGCGCCTTGGTCGCCTCAGGATTACCTGTTAAACCGTTTACTTTTATGGGCTTTTTAGATATTAATGAAAAAGATAGTAAATATCAATTGGAAAGTGTTAAGGCTTTAAAACATACCCTTATCTTTTATGAAGCACCACACCGGGTGTTTAAGACTTTAAGTAAGATGTTAAGTATCTTGGGTGATCGCAATGTTTGTTTAGCCCGAGAGATCACTAAGAAATATGAAGAATTCATTAGAGGTAAGATTTCAGAACTCTTAACCTTAGATGAAGTATTAAAGGGAGAAATAGTATTGATCGTTGAAGGTGCTGGTGATGATAAAAAGCCAGACGTTACCTTATACCAGATCAAAGAGATGATTGAAAACTGTATCGCAAGTGGGATGAGTGCTTCAATGGCGATCAAGACGGTATCGCAAGAGACAGGTATAGCCAAAAACGAAGTCTATCGTAGTTATCATCAAAGATCATAGGAAATAGGCCCATGGAAATACTATATTTATTAGAAGCTATTAGAACACCCTTTTTAGATCAGATCATGTCACTTGTGACTCACTTAGGATCAGAGTTATTCTTGATCGTTGGTTCACTGATCGTATTATGGTGTGTTGATAAAAAATGGGGATATTACTTGTTGTTTGTCTCAAGCATTGGTACAACTATCAATCAATTTTTAAAGAATTATTTTTCTGTATTAAGACCATGGGTAAAAGATCCAACGTTTACAGTTGTTGAATCAGCTAAAGAAGCGGCGACTGGTTATTCTTTCCCCAGTGGCCATACCCAAACGGCAGTTGGCTTTTTTGGAGGACTTATTCGAGTAAGTAAAAACAGATTAGTACAAGGCTTAGCTTTGATCGTCATCTTATTAGTGGCTTTTTCACGAATGTATCTTGGAGTACATACTTTCTCTGATGTAGCTTTATCAATCTTATTAGGGGTTGTTTTAGTGCTTGTGGTTTATCCTTTATTTTTTAAGTTAAACAAAGAATATCCAGCAATGTTTGTGGGTGTTGTCTTTGCCCTATTTCACGTTATATATATGGAGTTAAAGCTTAGTGGTTTAATGGTCTTAGATGAAGTAGCCCTTGATGGTATCAAAAACGCTTATACGTGTTTAGGCTTAGCTTTGGCTATCCCTATGGTCTATTATCTTGATCAAAAATACATCAAGTATCCGATTAAAGCGATATGGTGGGCGCAGATCATTAAGTGTGGTATTGGACTTGTGATCATGTTAGGTATTAGAGTTATCTTTAAAGAACCACTCTATCTATTAACTAACGGGCATCACATAGCGGATATGTTCCGTTACTTCTTACTAGCATTTGCCGGTGGTGCTTTATGGCCGATGACATTTAAGTACTTTAGCAAGTTAAAATAAGTGGCTTTACATTGAGGCTTTGACTTATTATAATGAAATAAAGGTTGTGAACAGAAGAGTAATAACTAAGAAGATTCAAGAGAGTAAGTGGTTGGTGTAAACTTATCGATCAAGGTTATGAACATGGTCTGGGAACTGATCGTTTGATATTTAAAATGATACGTATACCTGCGTTAAAGGTTAAAGCATATCCCCATTTGGATATGAAATTAAGGTGGTAACACGCAAGAGCGTCCTTGGGATGCTCTTTTTTAGGAGAAAAAGATGGAAAACAAAGGAAATTATTACATAACAACAGCGATCGCTTATACTTCTGGTAAACCCCATATTGGTAATGTCTATGAAATTGTCTTAGCTGATAGTATTGCTCGTTACAAGCGGATGGTAGGCTATGACGTGTATTTTCAAACAGGAACTGATGAACATGGACAAAAGATCGAAGATAAGGCTAAAAAGGCTGGCATAGATCCACAGACCTATGTGGATAATATTGCGGCGATCATCAAGGAACAATTCGATGGTATGAATATTTCCTATGACAAGTTTATGAGGACTACTGATAAATATCATGAATTACAAGTTCAAAAGATCTTTAAGAAATTATATGAACAAGGTGATATCTATAAATCAGAATACCAAGGACTATATTGTAAGGATTGTGAAGCGTTTTTTACAGAGTCACAACTTGTGGATGGTAAGTGTCCAGATTGTGGTCGCGAGGTAGAGCACGCTAAAGAGGAAGCTTACTTCTTTAAGATGAGTAAATACTCCAGTCGCTTAATGAAACATATTGAAGATAATCCTCATTTTATTCAACCAGAATCAAGGAAGAATGAAATGGTCAACAATTTTATTAAACCAGGACTACAAGATCTATGTGTTTCACGAACTTCTTTTAAGTGGGGTATACCAGTCGACTTTGATCCAAAACACGTTGTCTATGTCTGGATTGATGCTTTAACTAACTACATAACAGGCCTTGGGTTTGATCTAGATGGTAATAATGATCCTTTATTTGATAAATACTGGCCAGCAGATATTCATCTTATTGGAAAAGATATCTTACGTTTCCATACGATCTATTGGCCAATCATGTTAATGGCACTTGATATTGAATTACCCAAACAAGTCTTTGGTCATCCATGGTTATTGGTGGGTGATGGAAAGATGAGTAAATCAAAAGGTAATGTTAT
>CAZCSQ010000031.1:0-15614 GCA_964501425.1 uncultured Erysipelotrichaceae bacterium | reverse complement strand
GTCTCGTCTGGTGCACCAAGGATGAAAAAGCTATCGAAAGGTAGTTTTTTGTTTGTGGATTTATTAATTTTAATAATATATATGTTATAATAGGCAAAACTAAGAAAGGAGATCATATGTTGGAATTTTTGAAGACAATTCCCAGTTGGGTATGGATAGCTGCCATTTTAGTATTATATATGGCATTTTATATCTATCGTAATGTATCAAACTATAATAAAAACCGTAATACGATCCTCGAATTTCAAAACAAACTAGAAGTTGGAAGCCGTGTTGTCTTAAGTTCAGGTATCCACGCTACCATCAAGGAATTAACAAGACAAACAGCTGTTGTTGAGATAGCTCCAAATCTTGAGATACTTGTAGAACGATTCAGTATTGCGGCCCTTGAAAAAGCAGTTGCCCTTGAAGATAATAGAGAAGAAGTTGAAGAAACCAAGTAAGAATAGAGTGAATGATCGTCCTAAAAGAAAGTAAAATCTTACTTTTTTTATGATGCAAATAGAAGAGAAAATCTTATCAATGCAAGTTTAAGATAGTCGATAAAAAGCCTGTAGAAGTAGAGTAACTTCTGCAGGCTTTTGTTTATTACAAGTAGTGTATTTTAGAAAGCGAAGTTACCATCCACAAAGATGGGTATAGCTTCGTTTTGTTTATTGTAACCAGTAATATTCATATCGGCTGTCCCAAACATAAAGTCAATATGGATTGTTGAATAGTTTAGATTATGTTTTTGCCAATCTTTAAGATCGGTGTGACTACAACCTTCGATGCAACCAGGGAAACCTTTACCTAAGGCTAAATGGCATGATGCGTTTTCATCATAGAGTGTGTTGTAAAACAAGAGTCCTGATTGCGAGATCGGGGTTTTGTTTTCTACTAAGGCTACCTCTCCCAAGTAACGTGAGCCTTCATCAGTGTCTAATAATTGATCAAGTAGTTGTTTGTTTTTAGCTGCGAAGTGATCGATAACCTTACCATCTTTAAATGTGAAACCAAAGTCTTCAATGATCGCTCCACCAACTTCTAATGGAAGTGAAGCATAGACGATACCATCTACGCGGTATTTATCAGGAGATGTGCTGATCTCTTCGGTGGGGATGTTGGCCACAAAGGCAATTTCGTCTGTATCGTTTTTAGCGAATTTGGCATTAGGATGTAGACCTATTGTTAGATTAGTTCCTAAACTGTTTGTGAAATGAAGACGATCTAAATCAAAACTATCAAGTTTCTTACCAAAGTAAGCCATGGCTTTTAGGTGTTCTTTCCAATTTTCTAAGGGATCTTCATTAAAGCGTACTCGACAAATATCATAGATTACATCAAACATCTTCTCTAAAGCTGTTTCATTATCATCATTTGGAAACAAAGTGTTAGCCCATAATTGATTAGGGTAAGAGGCGATGCACCATTGGATATTATCAGTAGCGATGAATTGACGGATATTATTTCTAAGATTATTGGTGAATCTTTGTAAGGCACCACTAGCATCGCTAGTTACTTCACTATATAAATAAGGATAGGCGGATTTGATCAACAATGAACAAGCTTTCTCTTTCAGATAAGTTACGCGCGATTCTTTTTGCCAAGGAAGAACTTCTTCAATTAGTTTATGATCTACATTAAGACATCTTTGTTTATCCACGTAGGCATCAGTATAGAAGACGACAACATCTTTTGCTTTTCTTTCAAAAGCGATCTTGGTACAGGCTTGTACTAATGGGTAAGCATCAACTGGTGCTTCAATGATCAGATACTGATCCTTTTTTACATTGACACCCAGTTCAATAAGTAAACGAGCATATTTTATTAGTCTTTCATCACTCATTTTAACGATCACCTTTACATAAGTAGATATTGGCTTGACGAGTTGTTAAATATTCAGCTCCGTCTTTTCTGACGATAGCCATATCTTCTTGACCAATCTTTCCATCTTCAAAACCAATATTGATATCAACGGTGAAGACCATGCCTTCTTCGATGTCGGCTTCGACTCGACCTAGATATCTTTCCCATCTTGGTCCCATCATTACTCCACCATCATGGGTCTCGCGTCCCACCTGATGTCCTAGACCAAAATTAAAATCAGGGTAACCCATTTCTTTGATCTTGGCTCGAGCTGCTTCATCAGGCACATATGCGGGTGTATGGGGTTTCATTAAAGCTAAGCCAACATCTTGGGCTTTTTGAATGTTTTTCAATGCTTGTTTGTAGTATTCAGGGGCATCGGTTTCATCATCCTTTAAGACATAGTAGACTCTTTGGATATCAGAACAATATTCATTAGTTCTTACACCAAAATCAAGGGTAACAAGTTCACCTTTATGACAGACATGATCAGTAGGTCCAGCATGTCCTCCAGCGGCACCTTTCATCATGACACCTGGATTGTGTTTTATTTCCCAGGCATTGCCTTGTTGATAGAAGGCAATTCTTTCTTGGCAGAAACGATGGATATCAATCTGACTCTTTCCTTCACGAATATAATCTTTCGCTTCTAGCAAGATCTTTTCTGTATAGCTGATCGCTTCTTTGATCGCAGCTAATTCAGTTGGGGTTTTGATGCCTCTAAGCTTGTTAATGATTCTATCAGAGCTAATGATCTTTCCATGATAGCCATACTCTTTAAATAATCTTTCTAAAAATAGAAACATACCGTGAGTTAAGCCATCACTGGCAACATCATCAGAATAATTCAAAGCGATCGTTTCTGGTTTAAGCTCATCCATGATCTTAAAGAACTCGGTTTTAAATGAGCGATCATAAGTAACTACTTGATCATATAGATCTTGTTGAGACATACCGTAGGCATCAAGATGACCAGCTAAGCAGATAGCTTGGTCTTTAGTTAAGATAATAGCGGTGGTACTTCCTAATTCGATCGTTGATAAAAAGGGTAGTACTGGTTCAGAATTCATGACTGTTTCTCGACCAATAGTCATCCACATATCAACATTTTCTTGTTGTAAGATAGACTTTGCTTGTTTGATCTTTTCGTTTTGTAACATATATCCTCCTATAGTGGTAATTCAAATAGATCGCGATCAAATTTCGTTAAAAACTCAGCGCCTGTTTCAGTAACTAAGATCATGTCTTCAACGCGCATATAACATTCATTTTCAAAAAACATCTTTGGTTCACTACAAAAGACCATTCCTGGTTTTAAAATGTAGTCTACCTCTTTATTTAACATCGGGTGTTCATGACAATCAATGCCGATCTGATGACCTAAATTTCCTTTTTCTTGAAAGCGTAAATACGCTCCATAGCCTAATTCTCTTACCTTATCTAATACAAATCCATATAATTCATTTACATTAGTCTTATATGGGACAATACTTGCGACCATGTGTTGCTGACCAGCTTGTAAGGCATGATATCCTTTTTTTACTAACTCAGGGGCTTTTCCGTAATAGACAGTGCGTCCCCAATCACTACAATAGCCATCATGCATAAAGCCAATATCTAAAGCTAAAGCCGTATTATTTACAAGTGGAGTATTACGATCAAAGCTTAGGGCATCTTTAGCTAGTTCAGTCATCCGTGTCTTAAATCCACAAGTTGGGGGAAATGATAGATCACTGATGTCATGGTCTAAGCCATATTGCATTACTGCTTGTTCAGCCTCATATTGACTCATACCAAGGCGAAGATTTGCGAGTACGTGACGGATGGCCTCATCTGTGAATTCAGCCATCTTTCTTAAAGTTGCGATTTCATCAGTATCTTTGATACAGCGGATATCATTTAAAAGGTCTTCGGCTTCTGTGATCTGTATTTGATCATCAATGCCGCGTAATGCATCTTTTAAATAGTCAAAGCAAGCAAAACCAACTCCAATACTCTTATCTTTTATATAAGGTGACATCGAATCTTCCAGCTGATCCATATAAGTTATGATTACATTAGGATAACAACTAAAAGTCTTCTGTAGATGAGGGACAGTGAAGATATAGTATTCACCATTGGCCTTCAAATATAATACAGTTTCTGGCACATTACGATAGTTACTATGACCCATAATATTATTCATACAGGTTCTTTGCCAAAAGTAATCAGTACAATCTAATAGGTATTGTAGATTAGCTCCTGTGGCAAAAAGCAAACCATCAATATTGGCTTCTTGCATGATCTTGATAGTCTTTTCTATTCTATGTTGTTTCATTAACTTACCTCTTTTATCTAATATAGCACATAATATATTTATTTACATAGTTTACAAAATGTAAAAATGTTACATTATGTAAATATATGAAATATGTCTTGAAATTGTTTCAGATATAATATATCATTGTTACAAGCTTAAAGTAGGGGGAACTTTGATGGGAATCTATAAGGAAAAGTTTGCGATAGCATTTGAAGCACTTAAGAAAAACAACATTGATACATGGATCGTGGCTGGTCATGAATCAGCAACTAATTCGGAACCAGTATTACCAACTCTTGGTGACTTTGAATTTATTGGTTTTACGGCTTTGATCTTCAATGTGGATAATACTAGTGCTGTTATCTGTACACCAATAGATGCGGATGGCTATCGTCGCTTACAAGCTTTTGATGAGATTATTCCCTTTCCCATAGCTTTTGCGGATACATTAAGTGAATATCTTAAGGATAAAAATCCAACAAATATAGCCCTAGATTACTCTTTGAATAATCCGGCGTCTGATGGATTATCAGTAGGTGTCTATAATGTCTTAAAAGAGGCTTTTAATAAATTACCCTATGAAGTAAAGATTGTCTCAGCTGAGCCGATCATCAATCAAGTTCGTGGTGTTAAATTACCAGATGAACTAGCCCGCATTGAAAAAGCTTGTGCATGTGCTGAGGAAATATTCAACGATGCTAAAGGAATTATCAAAGCGGGGATGAACTGTCAAGATGTCTATAAGTTCTTCCAAGATGAAACAGAGCGTAAAGGATATGGCTATTCGTGGCCTAAATCTTGTAATCCTGGAGTGTTCTCGGGTTATGGTTGTCCAGGTGGGCATATGGGGGCTCCTGATTTTATGATCAAAAAGGGAGACGTTGTCAATATCGACTTTGGTATTGTTGTTGATGGTTATGGTTGTGATCTACAGCGGATGTATTATGTATTAGATGATAATGAAACTGATGCCCCACAAGAGATAAAAGAAGCTTTCTATACCGTTCGTGATGCGATTGCCTTAGCGGCTAAGGCATTAGTTCCAGGAATTACTGGTTTTGAAGTTGATAAGGTGGCTCGTGATTATATCCTTTCTAAAGGTTTTCCTGAATGGAATGCGGCATTGGGTCATCAAATGGGTCGAGTGGCTCATGATGGTGGACCATTATTGGCTCCTGAAAGACCACGTTATAATCGTCCAGAATTGATTCATTCACCATTATCAAAAGGCTTTGTCTTTACTTTAGAACCAGGTGTTCCAACAAGTAGAGGACGTATTGGATTAGAAGAAGATGTGGTTGTTGAAGAAACAGGTGCTCGCTTTTTAACACCTCCGCAACAAGAATTATATTTAGTGTAGGCAAGGAGGAATATCATGCTTAAATATACGATGAAAAGAATACTGGTAGGCATTTTGACGATGTTTATCCTGGCTACGATTACTTTCTTTATGATGAAGATTATCCCTGGAGATCCTTTCTCACAGGAAAATAAAGTATTATCGCCAAAGACCTATGCGGCTTTGGAGGCAAAATATGGTTTAGATAAACCGGTATTTGAACAATATTTGATTTATCTTAATAATGCTGTTCGTGGTGATTTTGGTGAATCGATATCTAAAACTGGTCAACAGGTAATGGATATCGTCGTTCGAAGAGCACCAGTTACAGCAAAACTTGGGGCTGTGTCATTTGTAATAGCTTTAACAGTGGGTGTTACTCTTGGAATTATTTCAGCGTTAACTAAGAAACGTTGGGTAAATAGTATGATCACCACTTTTGCGACAATTGGAGTATCAATTCCTAGTTTCCTCTTGGCAATCTTAGCAATGATCTTGTTTGGGGTAATGTTGGGATGGTTCCCATTGGTTGGTCTAAAAACGCCTTTACATTACGTGTTACCAGCTATAGCATTATCTTTAAATCCGATATCGATGATCACTCGTTTGACACGATCAAGTCTACGGGATGTCATGAGCAAGGATTACATTGTGTTGGCGAAATCAAAGGGTACATCTGAGTTAATGGTTATTATCAAACATGGTTTGAAGAATGCCTTATTACCGGTAGTAACTTATGCCGGACCGATGTTTGCCTTCTTGATCACTGGTAGTTTTGTTATTGAGAGCTTATTTTCTGTCCCAGGTTTGGGAATGGAGTTTACCAGCAGCGTTATTAATCGAGATTATACGCTGATCATGGGATTGACCTTGTTCTTAGGAGCGATCGTTATCATTATGAATATCATAAGTGATATCGCAGCGGCTCTTATTGATCCAAGGATTAAATTAGGAAAGTAGGTGTCATATGTCAAACGTTAAAGATTTAAATCTTACTGATGATATGTTTAAAAAATTAGACGACAGTGAGAAAAATGCTGAATTTATTGCAATGCAAAGTAAGACTTTCATGCGGGATTCATGGAATAAATTTAAAAAGAACAAATTAGCTTTGTTTGGACTAATCTTTGTGACGCTTATGATCTTATTTGCGATCTTTGCGCCAATAGTATCTAAGTATTCATATGAGATGCAAGACTTGCAAAATCGTAATGCTTTGCCTACTTGGGACCATTTATTTGGGACTGATAAGCTAGGACGTGATATCTTTGTTCGGGTTATGTATGGTGCTCGTATTTCATTAGCGATCGGTTTTGCCTCGGCAGCGATCAATATGGTCATTGGGATCGTTTATGGTGGCATTTCAGGTTATGTGGGTGGTCGTGTTGATATGATCATGATGCGTACCGTAGATGTAATCTATTCAGTTCCAGGACTACTGTATGTAATTTTGATCTTGATGGTGTTTGGGAATAACTTAACTTCAATGTTGATCGCTATTTCGATTACTTCTTGGGTCAATATGGCTCGACAAGTTCGCACACAGGTTATGTCACTTAAAGAGACAGAGTTTGCGATGGCTGCTAAAGTAATTGGGGCAAGTGATATTAGAATATTGATGAAACACTTGATCATTAATGCTATCGGTCCGATCATTGTTACTTTAACAATGATGGTTCCACAAGCGATCTTTACAGAATCCTTCTTGAGTTTCTTGGGTATCGGTATTTCTCAACCTCAATCAAGTTGGGGTGTGCTGGCTAGTGAAGCGCGTAGTTTGATCCATACTTACCCAATTCAGATCATTTGGCCGATCACAGCGATGTGTTTGACCATCTTGTCATTGAATTTTATTGGTGATGGTCTTGGAGAAGCGCTTGATCCAAATAATGGAGGGATGAACTAATGGCATTACTGGAAATTAAAAATCTCTCTACGGAATTTAAGACTGAACAAGGTAGTGTTCAAGCGGTTAGAGATGTCTCTTTATCTTTAAATGAGGGTGAAGTATTGGGTATTGTTGGTGAATCTGGATCTGGTAAATCACAAACGATGTTTTCACTGATGGGGTTACTTGCCGATAACGGGCGCGTAACAGAAGGAACGATCACTTTTGATGGACAGGATATCTCTCCCAAGAATTTTAAAAATAAAAGAGAATATGATAGGTTTATGCGTAAGATTCGTGGTAATACGATGACGATGATCTTCCAAGATCCGATGACTTTCTTAAATCAGGTACTTAAGGTTGAGACACAGTTGATCGAACCACTTATGAATCACAAGGATATATCAAAAACTGAAGCTCGTAAGATTGCTTTAGAACTAATGAGAAAAGTTGGTATTCCATCTCCTGAGAAACGGATTAATCAATATCCCTTTGAATTCTCAGGCGGAATGAGACAAAGGATCATCATTGCGATTGCCTTAGCTTGTAATCCAAAGCTGATCATCGCTGATGAACCGACAACAGCCCTAGATGTAACGATCCAAGCTCAAGTATTAGAGCTTATCGATAGTTTAAGAGAAGAAAGTGATTCTTCGATCATCATGATCACTCATGACTTAGGTGTAGTTGCCAAGTTATGTGATCGGGTAGCCATCATGTATGGTGGTAAGATCGTTGAAACAGGTACTGATGATGAGATCTTCTACAGTCCAAAACATCCATATACTCTTGGCTTATTGAGTTGTGTTGCTAATCCAGAGGATGATGATGAAGAAGTATTACATCCAATCCCTGGTTCTCCACCGGATCTATTAGATCCTCCAAAAGGCTGTCCATTTGTGGATAGATGTGAGAAAGCAATGCGGATATGTAAAGATCATATGCCGGAACTAACGGAATTTAGCCCGACTCATCAATGTCGCTGTTGGTTGAATCATGAAAAGGCGGTGAAGTAGATGAGCGTTGATCCTATCTTAAAAGTTAAAAACTTAAAAACATATTTTGATGTTACGAAGGGTATATTTGCTAAAAAGCAGATTGTCAAAGCAGTAGATGATGTAAGTTTTGAAGTTATGCGCAATGAGACGTTTGGCTTAGTCGGTGAATCTGGCTGTGGTAAAACAACATTGGGTAGAACAATTGTTAAATTGTATGATCCTAATTCAGGTAGTATCGAATTTGAGGGTCGCGATATAGCAAGGATCAAAGGAAAAGATTTAAAGGAATATCATAAAGATGTTCAAATGATCTTCCAAGATCCATATGCCTCACTTAATCCGCGGATGACAGTTGGTGAGATTATTAAAGAACCGATGGTCATTCACAATATTTATGAAACAGATGCTGAGCGTGAAGCTCGTGCTGTGGATCTGATCAAGATCGTTGGTCTAAAACCTGACCATATTCGTCGTTATCCCTTTGAGTTTTCGGGGGGACAAAGACAGCGTATTGGAGTTGCTCGAGCCTTGGCATTAGATCCTAAGTTTATCGTTTGTGATGAGCCAATATCAGCGCTTGATGTATCTATTCAAGCTCAGGTCATCAATCTATTAGATGATATCCAAAAGAAATTGGGTTTATCATATTTGTTTATAGCCCATGATCTTGGGATGGTTAAACACATCTCAGATCGTATCGGTGTAATGTATCTTGGGCACTTGGTGGAGGTAGGACCGAGTAATGAAGTCTATCATCGTCCACTTCATCCATACACCGTAGCACTGTTGTCGGCGATCCCAATACCGGATCCTAAAATAGCAAAAGAGAAGAAGAGGATCGTCCTCGAGGGAGAAATACCAAGTCCGATAAATCCCCCGACAGGATGTGTGTTCTCGACAAGATGTTCTAAGGCTACTGAAAGATGCCGTCGCGAAGCACCGCAGATGACAAAAGTTGGTAACCGACAAGTTTCATGTTTCTTATATGAAAAATAGGAGGAAGAAAATGAAAAACGCATTTAAAAAAATTGGCTTATTTGCTCTAATTTTGGCGATGAGTTTGTCATTGGTCGCATGTGGCGGCGGAGATGAAGAGCCTGAAGCTCCTACCGAAGTCACATTTACGTATGCGATCGGTGGCGAACCTGATGTATTAGACCCTGCAGTAGGATCTGATAGTGTTACATCTGCCATTACAAACCAGATTTATTTCCCGTTATTCTCAATTGGAGCTGACGGATCATTGGTATACGACGCTGTTGAAAGCTATACAGTATCCGATGATGGTTTAGTTTACACATTCACATTAGTCGAAGAGAACTTCTGGTCTGATGGTGAAAAAGTTACTGCTGAAGATTATGTATTCGGTATGAAACGTTCAGTTGGCATGGGTGCCGCTGATTCATACTACTCGTATTTCATTACTGATTATGTAAAGAATGCGAAAGCTTATGGCGAAGCCATGGCTGATATTGCTGACATGGTTGATATCGGTATTGAAGCAGTTGATGAAAAGACGATCGTTGTTACTTTAGAGAAACCGACCGTTTACTTTGTTAACTTGATGACGGCTGGTGTATTCTATCCGTTACGTGCTGAATTTGCTACTGAACACGATTCAACTTGGTCACTTGATGCTACAGTACCAACTAACGGTCCTTTCCAAACAACAAAGATCGACAGTGCTGAAGAGATCATCATGGTTAGAAATGAATTCTTCCCATTCGCTGATCAAGTTAAATTCGATACAATAGTCGCTAAGGTTATGCCAGATATGGATGCTCAATTATTAGCGTTCCAAAATGGTGAAATCGATATGGCAACTAGCGTAAGCACTGATGTTACATCAATTTATGATGGTAAAGAAGAACTAGTAATAACTGATTCAGTTATCAACTACTTCGTATTGTTTAATGCTTATTCAGAATCTGCACCTGCTTTAGCGGATGTTAACGTTCGTAAAGCTTTACAATTAGCAATCAATCGTGATGATATCATCTTGGCATTAGATGCAGGTGATACATATTATCCATTGTTTGGCTTTATTCCTAAGGGATTTGCTGGTGCAACTGGTGACTTCCGTGAAGAACAAGATGCTTCTAATGTATTAGTTAAGACTGATCCAGAAGCTGCAAAAGCATTATTGGCTGAAGCTGGTTATGATGCAAGTAATCCATTGAAGTTTACTTATTACTATAACCAATCTGCAACTCATGATATCGTTGCTCAGGTTATTCAACAACAATGGGCTAATGTTGGTATCGAAGTTACATTGAAGACTGGTGAAATTCGGACGTTCTTTGATGATCGTACTAATGGCTTATTTGAATTAGCACGTCACGCTATGTCAGCTGACTACATGGATGTATCAAACTATCTTGATATGGCTACATCATGGAACCAAGCTGGTGTTGCTTGGGGTGATGCTACTTATGATGAAATGATTCTTGCTTCACAAGGTGAAACAGATCCTGCAGTTCGTATTCAAATGTTGCATGATGCTGAAACATACTTAGTTCAAGAACAAGCTTACACTGTACCATTGTTTGGTTATTCAAGTATCTACTTGCTCAAAGCTGGAACAACAGGTATTCTTTACAACCCACAAGGCAGCTATAGCTTAGCTTATGCTAGCTTTGCTGAGTAGTTTAAACTAATGAATTAAGAGCCTAAGCCATGGCTTAGGCTCTTATCTTTTAAGGAGCAATACACATGAAAATGGACTTAGAGAAATTACCCCTGATCTATCAGGTAATAAAAGAAAATAATGTTGATGCATGGTTGATCACTGGGCGCGAAACGATCATGAGATCGGAGCCTATCTTACCAGTTTTAGGAGATATGGATTTTATCATCGCTACAACCCTGATCTTTACCTCCAGTAAGTGCATTGCTATCGTTTCTCCTTTAGATGTCGAAGGATATCGTTTGATCAAAGGAATCGATGAAGTTATCGAGTATACGACGACTATGGAAGAAACGATCAAAGAAGTATTAAAGGATTTGGATCCACAAAGATTAGCTTTGAATTATTCCAATAGTGATGCTAGTAGTGATGGCTTGACTGTTGGTATGAAGATGATGTTAGATAAAGTACTAGCCGCCATAGATTTTAAAGGAGAACTAGTAAGTGCGTTCCCGATTATTTCTAAAGTAAGAGGAATGAAAACATCTTCACAGATTGCTAAGATCAAAGATTGTGCAATCAAAGCTGATGAATATCTAAGAAGAGTTCCTTCAATCTGTCATCCAGGGATGACATCTATTGAAATATTCAATTTCCTCCATGAAGTTGCTTATGCTGATGGTTATGGAATGAGTTGGGCTGATTCACAATGTCCTAGTGTCATGGTCGATCCCAATGTTCCACAAGGTCATGGTGGGATAACAGATACACCACTTGTAAAGGGTAACGTTATCAATATTGATTATGGTGTTAGTAAAGATGGTTATTGTAGTGATCTACAAAGAATGTACTATGTTTTAAAAGATGATGAAAATGATGCTCCAGAAAGTGTTAAACAAGCATTTTACTTGGTAAGAGATGCTATCAAAGCAGCTAAGGATTTCTTAAGACCAGGAGTTACTGGCTTTCAAGTTGATCAAGTAGCCAGACACATGGTCGTTGATAATGGCTATGATTCATGGAATGCGGCTTTGGGTCATCAAGTAGGCCATGTCACTCATGATGGTGGCACGATCTTAGCCAATCGTCGTCCTCGTTATAATCGTACGGAACTCATTGATACCCCACTTGATGCTGGTAATGTGTTTACCCTTGAGCCGGGAATAATGATACCGGAGGGACGTATTGGAATTGAAGAAGATGTTGTTATCACTAAAGATGGGTCAGAGTGGCTTGTAGAGCCTCAACAAGAATTAATGTTGATCAGAATATAAACCGAGTGATATTTTATCACTCTTGTTTCATATAGGGGGGACTATGAAAGTTAGAAGTTTAAAAGAACAATATCAGATCAAAGATGCGATTTTGAAGGAAAGGTTAGAAAAAGTCTTACAACCTTTAATGGAAGAATGTGGAATCGATGTGTGGTTGATCCCTAGTAAAGAATATAATGAAGATCCAATCTTCGAAGTATTAACACCAAGTGGATTTCCAACTGCTAGACGCATTAGCATATTAGTGTTACACAATGATCACCAACGTGTTAATTGTTTTAATGTGGGAATGGCTGATGGTGAACTCAATAAATTCTACGCTCAAGCTTGGAATAGAGATAAAGAAGACCAGTTTGTGGCTTTAACAAATTTACTACAAAAATGTGATCCACAAACGATTGGGCTGAATTATTCCGCTGATTATGCTTATTGTGATGGACTTTCAGTTGGGTTATTTAACATGCTTAAGGAGAAATTACCTAGTACATTAACAGCTAAGTTTGTATCAGCTGATAGCTTAGGTGTAAGATTTCTTGAGACAAGATCTGAAGCAGAACTCAAATATTACCCTGAAGTAATGGCGGTTGCTAAAAGTATCATTGATCAAGCCTATAGTTCTGATGTCATTAAGCCAGGTGTTACTACATGTGATGATGTTGAATGGTTTATGAAAGAAAAAGTAAATGAGTTAGGAATGACTTTTTGGTTTCCACCAACAATCGATGTTCAACGAAAATCAGGAATGTACAGTTCCGATACCAAGATTGAAAAAGGTGATTTAATTCATTGTGATTTTGGGATAACCTACTTAGGGTTATGTACTGATACTCAAAGATTGGCTTATGTACTTAAAGATGATGAAACAAAACTACCACAAGTATTGAGTGACGGAATGTTAGAAAACGATCGTTTTCAGGATATAGTTGCTTCTAATTATAAAGAGGGAAGATCGGGTAATGATGTTTTTACCGCTTCCCTTGCCCAAGCTGAAAAAGAAGGCATAAAAGCTATGCTTTATACGCATCCCTTAGGCATTCATGGTCATGCGGCTGGTCCGACGATTGGTCTATTCAGTGATCAAAAACCACAACCAGTTAAAGGAGACCTGTTGATCCATCCTAATACAGCTTATGCTTTAGAATTAAATACGAAACGTCATATCGAAGGATATGATTCAGAAGTTTTCTTTTTCACGGAAGAAAGCGTTGTCTTTGTCAATGGCAAGTTAAGTTATTTAGCAGAAGGTAGAACAGAGATCACATTAATATAAGGAGCAAGTATGAAAGCAATAACACAAGACTTATTTTATGATTATCATTTTTTAGCTAACCTTAACTATAATCCAGCCAAGACCGTGGCTGCGTTTGTTAAAAGTAAAGTGAATATTGACGATAATGGTTATGACCAATTTATCTGGTTATATGAAAATGGTAAATGTCGTCAATTGACAAGTGGTAAAAAAGAGGGAAACTATGTTTGGGAAGATGATGAACATATCCTTTTTATCGCTAATCGCGAAGGAAATGATGATGAGTTTAAAACCCTTGTCTATCGTATCAACATCAATGGTGGAGAAGCAACTAAAGCTTTTGAATTACCACTTAAGGTAAACACGATCAAAGTATTACCCGAGCAATATTTAATTCAAGCAACAGTTGATGTTCGCTTTGGTAATTATCATGAGCTAGATGAAACAGCTCGCCAAAAGATAAAAGATGATTTAAAAGAAAACCAGGACTATCAAGTCATGGATGAATATCCGTTTTATTTTAATGGGGCTGGCTATATCAATTCACAAAGAAGTAATTTATTCTTAGTTGATAAAAAGACATTAGCGATCAAAGCTTTATCTGTCGCGTCTTTGGATGTAGAATCATTTGATATTACTTTAGATAATAAACAGATTGTGATCAGTGGGATTGATTATCAATCATTTAAAGGCAAATGGTCACAACTATACTTGTACAATACTAACACTGGTAAATTAAAAGAGATATTCTCACAAACTGATATGCAGATAGGCAGAGTCTTCTTTTTTCAAGATCAGATCATGGTAGCGGGGACATATGGAAAAGATTATGGAGCGATGGAAGCTAATAAGTTTTATCGCTTGATTAATGGTAAAATGGAATTGTGGTTAGATAATGAAGGGGGCTTATATAATTCTGTTTCAACTGATTGTCATTATGGTAAATTAAAGAGTTTTCTTAGTGAAGATCAACAACCTTATTTTATTAGTGTAAAGGATTCTCATAGTGAACTATGGAAATTAAATGATCACTCAATTGAAGTCTTAGTTGATAAAGAGGGGTCTGTTGATGATTTTACTTTAGGGAATGACCACATATTGATCATTGGTATGTATGATCAGAAGCTTCAAGAACTATATCAGGTTAAAGATGGTAAGTATACACAAGTCTCTAGTTTTAATGAAACAGTATTAAATGATCATTACGTGGCTAAGCCGCAACAGTTACGTGTTAGTAAAGACCCTCATGATGTCTATGGTTGGGTTTTAAGACCAAAGGATTTTGATCCTAATAAGAGTTATCCCGCTATCTTAGATATTCATGGTGGACCTAAGGCTGCATATGGCGAATTATTCTTCCATGAGATGCAATATTGGGCAAGCCGCGGTTACTTTGTCTTCTATTGTAATCCACGAGGGAGTGATGGACGGGGTAATGCTTACGCTGATCTTCGGCAGAAGTTTGGAACGATCGATTATGAAGATATCATGGACTTTACCGATCTTGTCTTAAAAACTTATCCGATGATCGATCAAAAAAGAGTGGCGGTTACGGGAGGCAGCTATGGTGGATATATGACTAATTGGATCATTGGTCATACTGATCGCTTTGTATGCGCCGCAAGTCAAAGATCGATCGCAAACTGGATAACTGAAGTGGCGGCTAGTGATTATGGAATCGATTTTGTGATTGAACAAGATTTCGATGACCCTTATAACTGTGTTGACCAATTATGGCAGATGTCACCATTAAAATATGCGCATTTAGCTAGCACACCAACCTTATTCATTCATTCTTATGAAGACTATCGTTGTTTGATCCAAGAGGCTATGCAAATGTATACTGTCTTAAAGTGTCGTGGTGTCGATAGTAAGATCGTGGCTTTCAAAGGTGAAAACCATGAGTTATCGCGTAGTGGGAAGCCCAAACATCGCAGTAAACGTTTGTTTGAGATAACATCGTGGATTGATAAATATACTAAAAAAGAGAAAGAGGTTAATTAATATGGAATTTGATCTAAGTAAACCCCAATGTTACTACTTCAATGAGATCGCTAAGATCCCTCATGGTTCTAACAATGAGAAAGAATTAA
>CAZCSQ010000030.1:0-16266 GCA_964501425.1 uncultured Erysipelotrichaceae bacterium | reverse complement strand
GAAATATTCTTAGCGAAATATTTCTTTTGGCCCAAAGGTGATTATTCCCTGTTAGTACAGGTGGGCATTCTGCATGTATCTTCAGGATTCCTAAATTAGGCATTCACACCAAAACATGACATCCGAATTCCCTAGATCGATTTGTTGGAAATATATTTTATCCTTTGGGCATCTTTATTATAACATCTCTATTTAAATTGCACTACTTTATTAATCATTAAATTTAATAGCGATTGATAATTCATCTAACTGTTTTTGATCAACAACCGAAGGAGCATTGGTTAGTAAGCATGAAGCTGAAGCAGTTTTTGGAAAAGCAATGACATCTCTTAATGAATCACTATGTGTTAAGATCATCGCAATCCGATCGAGTCCAAAAGCAACCCCACCATGTGGTGGTGTTCCATATTGGAAAGCTTCTATAAACCAACCAAACCGTTCTTTGATCTGATCAGGTGTAAAGCCTAATACTTTAAACATCTTTGATTGAAGCTCTTGATCATAGATTCTAAGTGATCCTCCACCTAATTCAAAACCATTCAAAACCATATCATAAGCACAAGCCTTAACAGCTCCAGGATCAGTATCTAATAAAGGCAGATCTTCTTCCTTAGGTCTTGTAAACGGATGATGTTTAGCATAATAACGTTTAGTTTCTTCATCGTACTCTAATAGTGGAAAATCTACGACCCATAAAAAGGCATAGGCATTTGGATCATAAAGCTTTAACTCTTCTTTTAGATGATTTCGTAAAGCTCCCAGAACAGTACAAGTGGATTCCCACATACCAGCTGCGATCAAAACAAGATCATTTTCTTTCAAAGCTAAGTACTCAATCAGATTCTTGCATTCTTCTTCTTTGAAAAACTTAACCGCTGAACCTTCTAATTGATGATTGATGTATTTTATAGCGACCAAACCCTTACTACCATGTTTCTTAGCTAATTCTGTGTAAGCATCAATCTCTTTACGTGAAGCCTCTGCTCTATTAGGGACGACTAATGCTTTGATCGCTCCTTTTTGCTTATCAACTGCATTAAAGACCACAAACTCGCTTGTATTAAAGATACTGGTGATATCTTGTAATTGCATCTCAAACCGAATATCTGGTTTATCACTACCGTATTTATTCATGGCCTCGACATAAGGTAATTTCATTAATGGTAAAGGTATATCAATACCCTTTACTTCTTTCATTACTCTAGCGATCATCTTTTCCATCAATTCTTGAATCTCCGCTTCTGATAAGAAACTAGTTTCAATATCAACTTGGGTAAAATCGGTTTGACGATCAGCTCTTAGATCTTCATCTCTAAAACATCTAGCGACTTGGAAATACCTTTCAAAACCCGCAACCATCAATAATTGTTTAAATAATTGTGGTGATTGCGGTAATGCATAGAAATTACCTGGATGAACACGTGATGGTACTAAAAAGTCACGCGCACCCTCTGGTGTAGAAGCCGTCAAAATGGGTGTCTCAACTTCAATAAAACCATTATCCTCAAGATAACGACGCATCACTCTGGTAATATGTGCTCTTTCAAACAATTTCTTTTGCATGATCGGACGACGCAAATCAAGATAACGATATTTTAAACGTGTATCTTCTAAAGCATCAGTTTCATCAGCGATAATGATCGGTGTTGTCTCAGCTTTATTGATGATCAAGATCTTTTCTGCTTTAACTTCAATACTACCTGTAGCTAATTTGTCGTTTTTATCTTTACGTTCGTTTACTATTCCTTCAACTTGTAGAATGTATTCATTTCTCACTTCTTTGATTTGTAAAGCTACGTTTTCATCACAAACAACTTGAGTAATACCGGATCTATCTCTTAAATCGATAAAGACTAACCCACCTAAATTCCTTCTTTTTGAAACCCAACCGATTAAAGTAACTTTTTCACCGATATTGATCAGTCTTAATTCACCATTATAATGTGTTCTTTCCATATGGCCTCCTAGTGATGATGTGTGTGATCAGTGCATGATTCATCATGATGATGCACTTCTTCTTCTAATTCATATAACCAACTATTCAATTTACTGACTAAATCAAAATAACTGATCGTAACTTGTTCTTTGGTTATCGTGTTTTTTAAGGTAACCTGACTATTATTTATTTCATCTTCTCCCAATATCGCCACTACCTTGGCTAAACTTCTTTCAGAAGCCTTGAATTGTGCTTTAAATGATCGACCAAGATAATCCATTTCACACGCAAAGCCGTTTGATCGAGCAATCGTCGCTAAAGCTAGGGCTTGAGATTGATATTTTTTATCTAAAGGCATTACATATAAATCGATTTCTTCTGTTTCACCGATAATTATACCCTCGGCCTCAAGTGCGACCATTAATCGTTCTAAACCCATTCCAAAGCCTATTCCACTCATTTCTGGTCCACCGTAGTATTCGACTAATTTATCATATCGTCCTCCACCAAAGATCGTTGATTGAGAACCCATTTCTGCGTTTTCAGAGATAACTTCAAACACAGTATCGGAATAATAATCTAAGCCTCTGACCAGTTTGGGTGATATTTCATATTCAATCCCCAACATTCTTAAATTAGTTAATACTTGTTCAAAATACGTTTTTGAATAAGCAGATAGATAATCATTGATATCTGGTAGATTTTGCATCGCTTGATGATCTTTATCAACCTTACAATCTAAGATACGTAGTGGATTTTGTTCATAACGTCTTTGACAATCAGGACACATTCCAGCGATATGATCTACAAAATGATGTTTAAGGGCTATTTTATAATCATTACGCGATTGTTCATCTCCTAAGGTATTGATCAGAACTTTTAGGTCTTGTAAACCTAAAGCACTAACTAATGAAAACCCTAATGAGATGACTTCAGCATCGATTATCGGATTTTTCTCACCTATGACTTCAACACCAAACTGATGATGAATACGCGTTCTGCCCTTTTGTGGACGTTCATATCGGAAATTCGCAGCGATATAGAATAGTTTTAATGGTAGATCAGCCATGTTATATAGTTTGTTTTCCACAAAACTACGAATAATACCAGCTGTTCCTTCTGGTCTTAAAGTTAGTGAGCGACCACCATTATCTTCAAATGTATACATTTCCTTATTTACCATATCCGAACTATCATTACTGCGTTTATATACTTCAGTGTGTTCAAACATTGGTGTTCTTATTTCTTGATAATGATATAGAAAACATAGTTCACGAATCAAAGATTCTAAATAATGCCACTTATTTATTTCTTCACCAAAAATATCATCTGTTCCCCTTGGTTTTTGATAATTAGCCATTGTTGCCTCCCTTTAAATAAAAAACGCCCATATAAGGACGTTATAACGCGGTACCACCTTAATTCACATAAATGTGCTCTTAAGCCGTTAACGCCGGTTACGTTTATCCCTACTATCTTCAGGATACCTTCTCCAAAGTGTCAATCATTAGCTTTAACCGGAATCTTCCATCAATCATTCCTCGCTGTAGGTGCTGGCCAATAACTTCTTTTTCATTGAATTTATCTTATTTTAACACCCTATCTTCATTAAATCAACTTGAAACATCATTGAATGATTCTCTCAACCCTAAGTGTTCCATCAACCTTTTTTAGATTAGCGATTACATTACGTAAATGTTCAGTATCATTTACCAAAACTCTGATGTTAGTCGACACGGTTATCTTATCTTCATTCAATTGTGAGTTCACCCCAACCATTTGCGCTTTAACCTGTGATAAGACGGTAATGATATCATTTAATAAGAAGTTTCGATCATTAGATTCAATATAGATGATCACTTCATAAAGATTAGATACTTGTCCATAATCCCATTCAACATCGATCAAACGACTCTTTTCTTTTTTAACATTGGGGCAATCTTTTCGATGAACTTTTACGCCATGTCCTTTAGTAATAAACCCAACGATATCATCACCCAATACTGGCGAACAACAACCAGCTAATGAGATCATGATCGAATCAGCGCCAGCTACTTTAATACCTGATTTTGATATGGATTTTTTTTGTTGGCCAACTTTAGAACTAAAGATATTATTAATGTTTAAAGTACTTAATAGAGAAACCCTTCTTTTGGATATCTTTTCCATGATATTGCTTAATGGAATAGATTTATTACCGATCGCATACATAAAATCATCATATTCGCGTATATTGTACTGCGAGTAGATCTGTTCAAGTTTTTTATTAGTTAACCATTCATGATCAAGACTTCTTCTAGTCAATTCATCTTTAAACATCTGTACACCTTTTTCGATCGTCGGTGTACGATTTTCCATTTCCTTGCGAGCTAAAAAGCCTCTAATCTTATTACGAGCGTGGCTAGTCTTAACAAACTTTAGCCAGTCTTCACTTGGCCCTACAGACTGTTTGCTGGTGCGTAGATTAACAACATCACCCGTCTTTAACACGGTATTAAGCGGTACTAATGCACCATTGATCGTCGCCCCAACAGTTGAATGGCCAATTTCAGTATGTATACGATAAGCAAAATCGATCGGAGTAGAGCCATTTGGTAGATCAATAACTCTTCCCTTAGGAGACATGACATACACATTGGTATCAAAGAAATCCTTTTGGAGGGTATCCATAAATACTTGATCATCGCCTTCATCATCATCTTCATTGATACTAACGATATCTCTAAACAATGATAATTTTTCTTCGATCTCTTTTTGTTCCTGCTCAGCGTTGTATTTGCCCTCTTTATATAACCAATGCGCCGCAACGCCTCGCTCAGCGATATCATCCATGTGTTGCGTTCTAATCTGCACTTCAAAGATATTACCTTGTTTATTCATGATCGTGGTATGTAAGGACTGATACATATTTGATTTAGGCATCGCGATATAGTCTTTTAATCTTCCAGGTATTGGCACAAAATTAGCATGGATATACCCTAATACCTCATAACAATTTAGATCAGTATCGGTAATGATCCTGATCGCTAAAAGATCAAGTATCTCTTCAAATTTCTTATGTTTAGTTAACATTTTATAATAAATACTATAAAGATGTTTAGACCTACCGAATATCTTAAAATGGATGCCCTGTTCACTCAATAATGTTTCTATTTCATCGATCATGTGATTAACTTGTTCATCTCTTTGTGTTCTTCGCAATTCAACTTGACGGGCAATCTCATAATATTTTTCGCGATTTATATAATAAAAACTAAGATCTTCTAATTCATTTTTAATCTCACTCATACCTAAGCGATGAGCAATGGGAGCATAAACATCTAGTGTTTCTTGAGCTATCTTGATCTGCTTATCATCACTCATGAACTTCAATGTTCGCATATTATGTAAACGATCACAAAGTTTGATAATGATAACGCGAATATCTTTCGCCATGGCAATCAAGATCTTACGATGATTAGCGGCTAGATATTCTTTTTCATCTTTGAATTCAATATTACCAATCTTGGTAACACCTTCAACCAAGCGATAGATTTCCTCATCAAATTCAGTGATAAATTCTTCTTTAGTCACACCACAATCTTCAACAACATCATGAAGTAGACCAGCAGCGATCGTTTTTGGTCCAACTCTTAACTCAGCCAAGGCATAGGCAACTTGAATTAAATGACTGATATAAGGCTCACCACTTTTTCGCATCTGTTCTTGATGTTTTTCTTCAGCAAAAAAGTAAGCTTTTTTGATCAAAGCCAAGTTTTGTGGTTGCTTAATGTAATTTTTGATCTCTTTTAGTAAAAGATTCAAATCAATATCAGCTAGCTTTTGTGCCACATATGCCTCCTAATAAAAACGAAGAGTTTACTCTTCGATTTTACTCTAATATTTTAGAATCGTAAAGACATTATAGTCTGTGAGCAAGTCTCGACCCTTAAGATCGGTTAATTCGATCAAAAAAGCACAACCGACAACTTCACCACCAAGTTCTTCAACTAGTTTTACTGTCGCTTCAATAGTACCGCCGGTAGCTAATAAGTCATCAACGACTAATACTCTTTGACCTTTTTCAATACCATCGCTATGAATATGTAATTCATTTGATCCATATTCAAGATCATAACGATACGAAACCGTTTCACGAGGTAGTTTACCTGGTTTACGAACAGGCACAAAACCAATTCCTAAGGCATAAGATACAGGACAGCCAAAGATAAAACCTCTAGATTCAGGTCCAACGACCACATCAGCTTTTACTTCTTTCGCAAATTCGATTATCCTATCACAAGCTTCTTTAAAAGCTTCGCCATCAGCCATCAACGGCGTAATGTCTCTGAATAATATTCCCGGCTTAGGAAAATCAGGAATATCCGCAATATAATCTTTAAGATCCATAAGTGCCTCCTAGCAACAAATCTATTATATCAAACCTTGACAATATTTAATACATAACATCTTCAACCATAAAATTCATCTTTTCTTTACCTCTAAATTCATTTATAGATAAATGACCAACGATGGGTTTTGTTCGCCTTCCATCATCACAAATAAACCCTTTGTTAAAACTAATGATCTCAAATAGCTCATCTTTGATCTTCAAAGTTGCCTTTGGATATTT
Source organism: uncultured Erysipelotrichaceae bacterium (assembly GCA_964501425.1). Classification (GTDB taxonomy): domain Bacteria; phylum Bacillota_I; class Bacilli_A; order Erysipelotrichales; family Erysipelotrichaceae; genus JAQUCI01. Next base: position 9,718 of record CAZCSQ010000030.1, on the reverse strand, counting down.
ACCTTTTAATAATACATGATCCTCAACATCTACTGGGTCCAAGACAAATAATGGTTTTTTAATACCTGTTCCATGTGGCTTTAAAACTTGTATTGATCGAATATTTTCTAATGATAGATCACTTAATTCAATCTTGATTGTAGGATATTTAACATGTTCATCAATGATCTTTTCCTCAAGAGTTAGATATTTGATGAACTGATCAAGATTTTCCTTCTTTATTGATAAGCCACATGCCTGTTTATGTCCTCCAAAGGTTGAAAATAGATCTTGATATTTACTTAATTGGTGATGAATATCAAAACCTTGGATACTTCTTCCACTGAATTTATAGTTATCACCATTATCTGTCCCGACTAAAGTTGGTTTTTGCTTATCCAACATCAAACGATTCGCCAATAGACCAATGATTCCTTCGTGATAGTCATTACTAATATACAGATTATAGTTGGTCGTCTCAAAAATGCCTTCATCTTGATGATCGGTGAGCTTGACCATCTTTTTACGACGATCATTTAAGGCTAAGATATCCCGTGCGGTATTATAAATAGTGGCAGTATCATTACTTAAAAGATATTCAACTAAGACATTCGCATTAGCTTGATCAGCTAAGCGTCCTAAAGTATTGATAGCTGGCACAAATCGAAAAGCTATAACATCCTCATCGATGATTGATTCATGATTAAGTAGTGCTTCAATTGGTAAAAAACCCAATTTATTGATCAAACTAAGTCCTTGTTTGACGATTAAACGATTAGCATCAAACATTTCGACCATATCACCGATTGTCGCAGCCATCGCTAGGATCTGATATTTAGGCTCAGCTATATCAAAAGCTTTGATCAGTTGTAATACGACACCTGCTCCACATAGATTTTGATAAGCTAATGGTAAAAGCGTCGGGTGGATCAAATATGGAAAGACATATTGTTGTTCAATAATATGATGATCACAGATAATGACATCAATACCTAAGGACTTTGCTTTAGCTAAAGCATCGATAGCTTTTACACCATTATCAACTGTAATGATCAGTCTATATCCTTTTTGATAGACACTATCAACCAAAGCAACACTAAGTCCATAACCATCGGTTAAGCGATTTGGGATATAATATCCACATTGTATCTTTAACTCTCGTAGTAACCCCACCATCATCGCTGTCGAGCATATTCCATCAGCGTCATAATCACCACAAACAAAGACAGACTCATTTGTGGTATGAGCCTTTATCATGCGCTTCTTTACTTTATCAATAGCAGGATTATCTTTAATAGCTTCAAGATCATTATCATTTAGTAACTGATCAATTTTATCTTGATCAAATTGATAATAAGCCAATACTTTAGCTAATAAACTATTTATTTTAAACTTATCCATATAACCAAAATGATCATATTCACTAACAAAATATTCCATCATTAAACCTTCAATAAGTCATCATATTCATCAAGGGTGAAGTGTTTACTATCCACGATCGCTTTTTTACTTAAATACGCAACGATCTTATCGGTTGATAAACTCATGATATCATTCACCGCTTGATTCAATGAATCTGGATAAGCATCTTTCCATAAACTATCAAATAAAGTATCGATCATATTTTGATACGTTAAAGTACTCAACTCTTCTCTTTTAAGTTGATTAAGACGTAAATGGATCGCTAATTGCAACTGCTTGATATCAAATGTCATGCTTTTCACCTTCTCTACTTGCTAAATCCTGAACATATTGTTTAAAGATTTTTCCTCTTTCTTCGTAATTATTAAACTGATCATAACTTGCACAAGCTGGTGAAAACAAGACGATATCACCTTCATTTGCTAAACGATATGCAATAGCAGTTGCTTCCTGTAAATTCATACAAATAATGGCGTCATCTTTAAGTTTAGCTAATTCTGTTTTAGTAGCGCCAAAAACAATTAATTTCTTTATTCTAGCTGTATGATCATAAAGGGCAGAAAAACCAGTGTGTTTATCATATCCACCTGCCAAAAGGATTACTGGAGTATCAAATGATTTTAAGGCGATCACTGTTGAATCAGTATTAGTACCTTTAGAATCATTATAATACTTTACCCCATTTAGTTCTCTAACATATTCAATACGGTGTTCAATAGCTTCAAAATTAGATATTACTTCATCGATCGCTTGTGGTAAAACTCCCATTTTATAAGCCATCGCAGCGGCCATCATCGCATTCTGCAGGTTATGTTTACCAACTAGTTTTAAGTGAGATATATTAAACAGCGGTATATCAAATAAAGTCACCCAACCATCATAGATCATAAGATCGGCTTTTTTTTCAATACTCATACTGATCACAATACACTGAACATTATCACAATACTCAATGATATTTGGATCATCAATATTCTTGATAAACCAATCATCATCTTTTTGATTGCGATAAACTAAGGTCTTAGCTTTAAAATATTCATCTATGTTTTCAAAATAATCAAGATGATCACTAGTCAAATTGGTAATTACGGAAACTAACGGTCTAAAAGTCGGACAACCCAATAATTGAAATGCTGATATCTCAAGAGCAATATCCGCTTTTTCACCATCATGATTCATCAAGGTCTCACTTAATGGTATACCGATATTACCACTAGCATATGCTTGCCCTTTCGTCTTTAATAACTCATATAATAACGTTGTGATCGTTGTTTTACCATTGGTACCAGTTATCGCACCATAGGTAAAGTCTGGTGCGTACCAAGAAGCGACTTCAATCTCTGAATAAATTGGTATATTTTTACCACTAAAAGTTGACACAAACGCATTATGATAAGCGATTCCAGGATTCTTGACGATAAAATCCCAATCAATTGTTTTTAACGCGTCTGGATGTCCTTCATCATAAACACTTATGCCTTTATTGATGAGTTCTTCTTTTTCATTTATTTTGTCTTTATCAGTAATAGTTACATGATATCCTTTGTCATTTAATAAAATACTTACCCAATAACCACTACGAGCACAACCAATAACTAGTACTTTTTTCATATGTTTACCCCTATAATCAACCCGATCATCATACAAATAGATCCTAAGAACCAAAATAGATAAACGACTTTCTTCTCATTCATTCCATTAATCACAAAGCTATAATGAATTGGTGTATATTTAAAGACCCGTTTCTTTCTGATCTTAACTGAAGCTATTTGAATAATGACACACAATGTTTCAAAGACGAAGACTCCACCCACAAATATTAAAGCTATCTCTTGCTTTAAGACTAACGCTAAGGATGCTAACAAGCCACCTAACGCTAATGAACCAACATCACCCATGAATATCTTAGCTGGATGGATATTGAAGCGTAGATAGCCTAAAAGCGCCGCAATGACACCTATTACAAACACAGCGATGTATGGCTGATCGGTTTTATAAGCAAATAAGACAAATGGAACTAACGCTAATATTCCCGTTCCCGCAGCTAAACCATCCATTCCATCTGTAATATTGACCGCATTAGAGCTACCAGTAAACATCACAAAGACTAAAAATGCATAAAGCCAACCAATATCGATCATCCAAGAAGTAAAGGGAATGCTGATCGTCGTTACACTTTCTTCACGATAAATTAAGTAAAAGATCATAGATAATGCAAGTTGCATCACAAATTTAACCCCAGCTTTAAGTCCGGCATTATCACGTTTGATCACAATAATATAATCATCTAGAAAACCAATTGCTCCATAACCAACAAAGGCCATAATGATCATCATCATCTTTGTGTCCAAATAGAACTTTGGATAGATCATAAAGATAAAAATGATCGGAATAATAATAAACGCCACACCACCCATGGTTGGCGTACCAGCTTTTTGTTTATAATCATCAAGCGAGTACTGACTGATCGATTGACCATATTTGATCTTACGTAAAAAAGGGATCAAAACTGGATAGACTAATAAACTTGATAGAAGGCATCCACCAAAGATGATCATACTTTCAACACTCATAAATACCTCCTGCATGACATTCAAATAGCGATTAATATTATAACATTAATCATGCCAATGAGAAAACGAAAACACAAAAAATAGATAATCATTACACTTGTATTATCTCATTATTACTAAGCGTTGTAAAAACTAATATCAAAAAGATTATAAACTACCTAATAGAGTTTATTCCTTGATCAGTCTTGTAATACAACTGTTAATTGTGAATTAGGATATAAAAGACTACCTTCGACAATATCTTGTGATACAACTAAGCCGTAACCATCAATCTTTACCGCAATATTACTCATTTGCCAAAAAGCGGCAATCTCTTTACGTGAATAACCGATGACATTGGGCATTGTTATTTGATCATCTTCTGTCAAAAGCAGTATTTTTTGATTGGTGATAACGGTTTGTCCACTCAATGGATATTGATCGACAACTTGTGTTCCATTACCTAAATAGACGATATCTAATTCCATATCGATCAGTTTATCATCCGCGTAGGTTTTTGAGTGGTTGATCAAATTAGGCATTGTATATGTCTCAACTATTTCTTGTTCAATAGGAGTGTTATCAAGATTAACTGAGCTTTTATCACTTAAACCATAAGCGACTGCTGTCTTTTTAACTAAATTGGTGATAAGTTGCGTTTCAACATGTAGATTCTCATGATAATCACTGATAAAAGCATAATAGACCATGATCTCAGGATCATCAGCTGGAAAAGCTAAAACAACAGATGTTAGTACTTTTGAATCACTATAAGATCCGTTCACAAACATCTGGGCTGTACCAGTTTTACCAATTACCGTTACTTCATTTACCCGATAATATTTACCCGATCCATCATCTTCATTGACAACATCATACATTAAATCTTGAAGTTGCTTAGCAGTTGACGAGGTTATTGGATTACCAACGACTGTTTTAGACGCTAGATAGATCGTTTCTTTAGTTGTTGGATTTTTAACTTGTTGAACAACATAGGGTTTAACCATTTCACCATCATTAAAGATAGCTGAATACGCTTGTAATAATTGAATCATCGTGACTGATGATCCTTGGCCATAACCCAAAGCCAATTTTTCAATTGGATATGAGAAGTTTTTCTTACCTTCTACTTCATCAAAACCATCAAAGCCTACCTTGGTAAAAAAGCCAAATCGATCAAGATATTCTTCATAAACAGCTGGATTTAAGTAACTAGTTAATAAAGACGCGATCCCTACATTACTTGAATAACGAAAACCAAGATCGTAAGTGATATTACCCCAAGACTTTTTACGAGCGTTACTGATCTGTTCAATCGCATTAACGCTGTTTTTAACGCGAACGGCTTCACCATTAACGATTCCCATATAAAACGTTGCTGAATCAAAGATAGCGTCACCATCATAAACGCCGCTATCGATCGCTGAGGCATAAGTAAATGTCTTCATCGTTGAACCTGGTTCATAAGCAAACTGTGTCCCAAGGTTCATATAGTCTTCAATATTGAGTTTTGTTGGATCAAAAGTAGGATAATTACCCCAAGCTAAGACTTTACCACTACTAACTTCCATGACTGCCCCAAACGCTTTTTCGGCGTTTTGAGACTTCATCGTTTCCGCTAGTGACATTTCTAATTGTTCTTGAATGGTCTTATCTAAAGTAAGATAGATATCATTACCATTGATCGCTTCGGTTTTCTCAATGACCCCCTCAGGTAAAGAATAATCATTAACGATATCATAATACTGTGATTTGATCTCACCATTAATGCCAGTTAGATCTAAATCATATATCCTTTCAATTCCCATTTTCCCTACTAGACTTTTTTCCTGTTCATCGTATTGAGCAAACCCGATCAGATGAGAGGCAAATATCCCTGTAGGATAGCTTCTTGATACGGTTTTAGTGAATTCAATACCGGGAAGGTCATACATTTCGATCGCTTCTTTAACCGATAATACTAAGTTACGGCCTTTAACACCAAACTCGACTTGATACCGATCCTTCGCAAGATAATTTAATACTTCGTCGATATCAATGCCCAATATTTCAGATAAGACTGTTGCTGTATGTTGTTTATCGACCACAAAAGCTGGATTACCAGCAGAATCATAACGTCCATCACTTAATACGGCATAAATAGTATAAGTTTCATTATCGGTAGCGATCGTATTTCCATTAACATCAAAGATTGACCCTCTAATGGCTTGGATCGTTGTTGTTTTTATATTGAGATTATCACTATACCCTTTTAAGGAGGTATTTGATCGAAAATGAATTCCAAGAATTGATAAACTATAAACATTAAAGATGATCACGACAAAAATGATCAGTATAAAGATACCGATCATCATGATATTTAGATTAGCTGATCTTCTTTTCATCTTCTTTAATCACCCACAGATACGATATTATCTTGATTAAGTGCTAGATTATCAGCTGTGGCAATAGCCATTACCCGATCGTATGCGCTTAATTGTTGAATCTCTAATGCCAAAGCTTCATTTTGTGACCTTTTAGTCTCAATCTCTTGATTGATGATCGCTGTTTTCTTCACAAGTGAGATATTATAACTGCGAATATAGATCGAAGAAACCAGGTAAAAACCAAAGGCTATCACAAAAATCATCAATGCAAGCGCTGTTGGTTTTAATCTTTTGATCCTTCTTTTTCTAACCGCCATTATAAGACCTCCTATAATCTTTTCAATACTCTAAGTTTTGCGGAATGCGATCTGTTATTTTCATGATTTTCTTCATCACTTGCAGTAATTGGTTTATTAGTAATTAGTTCATATTCAGCCATCTTGATATCTTTTGGTAAAATGGGAATTCTTCTGTCCATCTTATCGACTACCGTATATTCCTTGAATAGGTTTTTAACGATACGATCCTCCAATGAATGAAATGAGATAACACATATCCGTCCATCTTTTGCTAATAATTCAATCGCTTCCTTTAATCCTTGTTTTAAAGCATCAAGCTCACTATTTACTTCAATCCTAAGGGCTTGAAACGTCTGTTTTGCTGGATGCCCCTTTTTCGATAGTTCTTTATAAGGTAAAGTTGATTTAATCACGTCAACTAAATCAAAGGTCGTCATGATTGGTTTTAATGATCGCGCTTTTAATATCTTTCTGGCTATCTGTTTGGCAAATCTTTCTTCGCCGTATTGATAGAGAATATCAGTAAGTTGTTTTTCGCTATAAGTATTAACAACCTCATATGCACTTAATGTTTGATTTTGATCCATCCTCATATCTAAATAGGCATCAAATCGATAACTAAATCCTCTTTCAGGATCATCAAATTGTGGAGATGATACACCAAGATCTAATAAGACTCCATCTACTTTATTAATTCCATACCCATTTAAGACTGTTTTAATGTTTCTAAAATCTTGATTGATAAGCGTATAATTATTACCAATTTCCTTTAATATCGGATCTGATTCTTTAATTGCTTGTTCATCTTTATCAAATCCATATAGATGACCATTACTTAAGCTTTTTAATATCTCAGAACTATGTCCAGCTCTACCTAAAGTGCCATCCACATAGATTCCATTAGGTTTGATCGCTAAATGTTCAATCGATTCGTTTAGTAATACGCTTTTATGTAACATTAGCGGATAAACTCCGTAAGGGTTTCAGCGATCGTTTCAAGTGATTCATCAGCTTTATCTTGGAAGTTTTCCCAACTATCCTTAGCCCATATCTCAACATGGTCGCCAGAACCGATCACGATACATTCTTTGGCGATCTCAGCGCTTTTAATCAATGTTGGGGGTATTAAGATACGTCCTTGATTATCAAGCTCACACTCAGCCGCATTAGCCATAAAGGTACGTACATACATTCTTGATTCTTTCTTAGTGCTAGGTAGTTTGATTAGTTGTTCATAAATGGTCTGCCATTGTTGTTGGGTATAAACACTTAAACAACCATCAAGCCCTCTTGTAAGCACGATAATGTTGCCAAGCTCATCTCTGAACTTAGCCGGAATTATGATCCGACCTTTGAGATCGACATTATGGTGATACTGACCCATGAACATAGATGATCCCCCACTATCTACCACTATCTAACACTTTCTACCACTATTATAATCATATTATCTTGGTTTGTATAGTATATTTATTATTTTTCACATAAAAAAAAGATCTTTCGATCTTTTTGATTGTTAGATTGAGTTAAAAAAGGCTCTTAAGTCGCTTCAAATAAGGAATATTTCGATACTTGGCAAATCTGATCATCTTACTTGATAGGTAACATTCCACTGCCAATTTACCCGAAAGATCGATCGTCTTATGATCAAAACACATAACAGCTCGATCAAAATCATTACCAGTCAAACAAATCTTACTTTTCTTTGGTAATATCAGTGAGGATCCTAAAGAGCGATATTCACGATGATGAATACCAGTTATTTCAGTAATTTGCAGTAATGAAAGTTCATCCGCAATGATCGCTCCTCCTAATGAGCGATTATAGGCTGTTGAACCAAGCTGGGTTGAGACACATAATCCTGTTCCCCGGAATGTTTCAAACAACTGACCGTCAATCGTAACATCTATGAGTTGAGTCTTATGAACATTTTCAATACGCAGTTCATTGACCGCATAGAATGACTTATCTTCCACCTTGATCTTTAATAAAGGCATTTTGGCAATCCGCGGTACAATATTAAGATAATCGTTGATACACTGATCAATCTCATCTGCTTGATAATCTGTAAAGAAACCTAACGTTCCTGTATGGATCGCCACAAAATTCACTTGATCGATGATTGGCATATAATGATGAACCGCGATCAAAAATGTACCATCACCACCAACCACAAAAACTGTATTAGGTTTTTCTTTATCTAAATTGTCTTGACCAAGCTTTGTTATGATCTGCTTAGCCAATTCTGATGAAGTTTCATCATGTTTAAAGATAACATTGTATTTTTTCATTATCATCACCCTATCTTCAATACTATATCATAAAAAAAAGAATCTGTTGAGATTCTAGTTTTGTTTACCGCTATAGAAACCACAAGCACACATACGGTGAGCAAGTTTAAATTCACCGCATGCCGGACATTTGGCAAGTGTCGGAGCAGCTAGTTTATAATGTGTTCTACGTTTGGCTTTTCTTGTCTTCGAAACTCTTCTTTGTTGTACAGCCATTGTCATACCTCCTAATCATCTTTTGGTTGATATTCTAAGATCTTTGCTAATCGAGGATCAATCTTGTCTTTTGGTTGATCAAGATCTTCCTCTTTTATCACTTCCCAGCCTTCTCCTTTTGGATATTCTTTTAGACCTTCTTTATGAATAGTCCAAGGAATGTCCATCATGATCAGCTGATACACAAGTGGTAACAGTTCAATCATTTCACCTTTAACTTCATACACATCTTCATCGATGTCCTTGTTAAACGCAAACGTTTCGCTGTCTGTGATATGAAACTCTCTTGTGACGTCCTCAAAGGTTATCGAACAAGGAAGAACCATAATACCATCAATCATTAAATCAACGTACAGGCGTTCTAATTCAGCGTCATAGCGGCATTCGCCACTTACCACAACATCTTTCAGATCTCTTAATCGATCATTAGCTTTAAAAGCTTCCTTATCAAAACTGAGATCTTCGTGGAAACTAAATGATCTGTTTCCAATATTAGCCAGATAACTTCGCGACCATTTCAAGAAACTCACCCTTTTCGTTAACGTATCATATTATATTCAATCTAGCAAAATAAGTCAAATGATATCACAATA
>CAZCSQ010000029.1:0-17982 GCA_964501425.1 uncultured Erysipelotrichaceae bacterium | reverse complement strand
AGAATTTATGAAAAGAAAGATAATTATTGATACCGATCCTGGAATTGATGATGCTTATGCGATCATCGCAGCCTTGCAAAACCCTGACTTAGAAGTATTGGGAATTACTTGTGTCTGTGGTAATAAGGGATTAGATATAACGGTAACTAATGCTTTAAGATTGACTCAACTATTAAAAAAGGATGTTTTAGTATATAAAGGAGCTATTACTAATTTATGTAGTCTAAGATCCAATAAGATTGATCCTATTGACGCTGATAAAGTTCATGGCAGTGATGGATTAGGTAATACAAATCTACCCTATGACACTCATAACCTAAGTTTACAATCAGCAGTTGATTTTATTATTGAAACAATTGCTCAATATCCTAATGAAGTGGAGATATTAGCTTTAGGTCCATTAACTAATTTAGCTTTATGTATTGAAGAAAATGAAGAAGTAATGAAGAAAACAAAAGCTATTTATTCTATGGGTGGTGGTATAAAGCGTGGTAATATAACCCCTTTTGCGGAATTTAATTATTATTATGATGAATTAGCAACGGCTTTGGTATTTGACAAGCTTCAAGCATTCGTCAATATCTATATGATTGGTCTAGACGCAACTCACGGAACTCGTGTTGATCATAATGATCTAGCCTTTATGATGTATGAAGATGATCATATTGGCAAATTGATCCATGATATAACACAAGTATATGGAAATCTATACTACAAAAATTATGGCTATCTTGGTGCTGTAATTCATGATGTGATAGCTTATCTTTATATGATTGAACCTCAAATTGCGATTGATGTTATCAAAGATGTCTATATTGATGTTAAGACTGATCAAATTCATCGTGGACAAACAGTTATTGATAAAGATCGTCAAGCCAAAGCCAATGTTGTAATGAAATGTGATCGTGATTTAGTATCAAAATTAACGATCAAGGCATTGCTGCCTGATAAATATGAACGTTACCTTCAAGTGATTGCTATATAATAAACCAGAATGTCGTTCCTTCATTGATTACACTATCAACACCATATGGACAATTATGAAGATCTAAATAGGCTTTGGATATGGCAAGACCCAATCCAGAGCCTTCTTGATTGCGTTGATAATTCTTATCAATTTTATAATACCTATCCCAAATATAAGGTAGATTTTCACTGGGAATACCACAACCGTGATCGATGATTGAAACCTTGAAGCGATTATCGATCTCTTCAATTGTGATCGTAATCTGTTTATCATCACCGACATGTTTGATCGCGTTATTTAAAAAATTATAGATAACTTGACCAATCAGAGTCTCATCGGCTGTAATCAACGCTTCATCAGGAGTTATCAATTCTACATTTATCCCACTTTTATTACCAATACCATGTAAGACATTAATGATCTCTTTACTCTTCTTTACAAGATCAAAAGTTGTTTCATTTAAGATCATATTTCCTGATTGAACTTTTGTTAAGACTAACATATCATCAACTAGTTTATTCATATGATTAGCTTCATTGATAATAACATCAACATGAGCTTTTCTTTTTATAGGGTCGTTACCAGAAATATCATTGATCATCTCGGCATAAGCTTTAATTGTTGTTAGTGGCGTTTTGATATCATGAGATACATTAGCGATCAAATCACGCCTTAATTCTTCAGTCTTAGAAAGTTCAGCTGTTGCGTAATTTAAAGTATTCGCTAATTCATTTATCTCAGTATATGATTCACCAGTAAAAAGAACATCATAATTACCCTCAGCTAATAAGATAGCTGAATCCGTCATTTTGGTTATCGGATTAGCATAAGCACGAGCCAAAATATAAGCGATCCATCCTGAAACTAATAAAACACAGACTAAAATGATCAAAAACTGATTTTGCATGATAAAGACCGTAGAATCCACAGGCTCTACCATCGCATTTAAAAATAGATAATAAGTACCTAAATGAGTATTGATCTTTTTACCATAGATCAACATTTCATCTTGAAATCGTTCACTAGTAACATATTCGTAAACTTCATGATCACTTTTATCATTGATCAATCCAATATAGTGATCAGTATCAAGCTGTTCATCATAACCTGTATTAGTAAGGTAACAGCCAACACCTAAAGCATTGACATTTAATAACTCATAATCATCATAGCTATAGATTGCTAAACAAATATTATTATCATAAGTCATATCAATGATATCTTGCATTTGATCATCACCATTCAGAGCCTCTATGACATATGTGGAAATGTTTTGAACATTATTAACTTTGACACTACGATAATAAGGTTTAAGAGATGAAACTTGAAGGATCCACAATAAAAAAAGAACCCCACCTGAAAATGACAGAAAAAGTATCCATGTTTTAAATCTGACACCTTTAAAATCAAACTTTACGAAAGGCTCTTTGTTCTTCAAAATAATACCCTCTTTTTGTTAAGACAATTGTAACACAAATTATCTATGAGCCAAAAGAAGATTATTAAACTTCAAATTTATAACCCATTCCGCGAACGGTAACAATAAACTTACGATATTTTCCTAAGTTTTTTCTTAGCATTTTAATATGTGTATCAACTGTGCGATCATCACCAAAATAGTCATAGTTCCAGACTTCTTCCAATAGCTTATCGCGTGATATAGCCATATTTTTATTTTTGATCAAGTATACTAATAACTCATATTCTTTTGGTGTGATATGAATCTTTTCTTCATCAATGAAAACATTGACTCCTTCAGTATCAACGACTAATCCTTCAAATTGGATCTTTGTATTGGTATTACCAGAGAATCGCTCTGTAACAGCTTTAATACGCGCCATTAACTCCTTTGGAGAAAACGGTTTAGTCACATAATCATCAATACCCAATTCAAAGCCCATAAGTTTATCATATTCTTCTTGTCTTGCCGATAACATGATTATCGGCACTTTCTTTATCGCCTTAATTCGTTTACACGCCATAAAACCATCCAGGTTTGGCATCATTATATCCAAGATTACGACATCGAAATTTTCATTTTTAACAAACTCGATCGCTTCAAGTCCATCACTTGCTTCCGTGACAGTATGGCCATAAAGAATCGCGTATTCTTTTATTACTTCTCTTATTCTAATTTCATCATCAACAAGTAGTATTTTACTCATGTTATCACCTGTTACAATCATAATGTTTATTTGTGTTAATTATGTGAACTCACTTATTAATCTCACTAATCACATCTACAACCAAAGATTGAGGCTTATCCATTCTTCCTTCGATCAAGACAACCTTTCCTTTTTCAAGTAAATGTTGATATTTCTTGTATTGATTAGGCAAGACCACCAGATCAATCGACCCACTTTCATCATCAGCGCTTACAAAAGCCATTTCTCCAGTCTTTGCTTGATAATGTTTGATCTTAATGATGTTAACCAACAGTTTTACTCGGTTTGGTGAAATGTTCAATTCATCTATCGTACTTCCTTGAAAGTTAATTTGCTTTTTTAAAGAAATTAATGGATGTTCAGAAAGATAAAACCCTAAGACTTCTTTTTCGTTTTGTAATCTTTCGATCATGGTGTCTTCTTTAACTGTAATCTTTGGTTTATAAACTAATCCTAGATCAATAAAATTCTGATCAGGATTATCAATCTTAACAAGATTAGCATAATTAAGGGCGTCATCAAGTGAGAGTATCATTGAATTACGACTCAAACCAAATTCATCTAAAGCACCTGCTTTGATCAATGATTCAATATTTGTACGACTTAGTTTACGCATATTGATACGCGCTACAAACTCAAAATAGTCACTGAATAAACCATTCTCTCTTTCGATCAAGATTTGATTTACCGCGTTTGTGCCTATTCCTTTAATACAAACCAAAGGCAAGCGAATCTTGTCATCTTCATAGGTAAAATTGGCACAACTATGATTGATTGATAAAGGAGCCAACTCAACTCCACACTTTTTACATTCATTAAGGTATTCAGATGTCTTTGCTTCTCCACCAATAACGCTATCAAGCAAACTTAACATGAAATATTGGGGATAGTTAGCCTTTAAATAGGCCATTTGATAAGAGATCATGCCATAAGCGACACTATGTGATTTATTGAAACCATAATTAGCGAATTTCAAGATCAATTCGTATAATTGTTCTCCTATTGATTTTTGATGACCCTTTTCGATACATCCCTGGATAAATTCCTCTTTTAATTTGATCAATTCAGACGCATTTTTCTTACTCATTGCTTTTCGTAGGATATCGGCTTTACTTAAAGCAAATCCGGCCATGACTTGGGCTATTTGCATTATCTGTTCTTGATAAATGATAACACCAAAGGTCTCACCAATAATTGGTATCAGATCAGGATGTAAGTATTCAATGTGTTGTCTTTGCGATCTATTCTTCAGATACAATGGGATGTTTTCCATAGGACCAGGTCGATAAAGAGCGATACAAGTTGAGATATCAGTGAATTGATGAGGCTTCATCTTAACGATCAGATTTTTCATTCCTTCAGATTCTAATTGGAATATTCCAACAGTATTTCCCCTACTGATCATTTCATAGGTTTTCTGATCATCAAGTGGTATCTTAAAAATATCGATCTTACGTTTTAGATAAGAAAGTGTCTTATCAATGATCGTAAGGTTCCTTAATCCTAAAAAATCCATTTTGATCAAGCCTAGATCCTCAAGATATTCCATTGTGACTTGAGTTGATAACATATCTTGTTCAACCTTGATCAAACTAACGATATCCGTAAGTGCTAAAGAACTCATTACAACCCCAGCCGCATGTGTTGATACATGTCTTGGTAAGCCTTCAATCTTTTTAGCAAAATAGAAAACTTGACTGTAACGCTCATCACTTTCAATGATCTGTTGAAATCTTTTACTATTTGAAAAAGCCATGTCTAAACTAATATTGATCCCATTAGGGATGCTTTTAGCTAACAAATCCAACTCTTTTGTACTAAGCTCCATGACTCGTCCAATATCTCTGATGGCTTGTTTGGCGCCAAATGTACCAAAGGTCGATATATGAGCAATGTGTTGTTTTCCGTAAAGTTTAGCCACATAATCAATAACTTCATCACGACGATCATCAGGAAAATCAATATCAATATCAGGTAATGAAATCCGATCAGGATTTAAAAAACGCTCAAACAATAGTCCATAATGAATAGGATCCACATGTGTTATCCCAAGCGACCATGATACCACCGATCCAGCAGCGCTTCCTCTTCCTGGTCCTACATATATACCTTTTGATCTAGCATATTTGATAAAATCCCAAACAATCAAAAAATAATCTTCATAGTTCATATCAAATATGACTTTAAGTTCATATTTGAGTCTGTTCAAGTATTCAGCAGTAACTTTTTTACCTAAAAAGCGTTTCTTAAGTCCTGCATTACATAATTGATATAAATATTCTTTACTATCAGCTTCAAATTGATTCTTATAAACCGGTAGAGCTGATTTGATCTGATAGATATCTACATTACATTGCTCAGCTATATGATCGGATTGCAAAAGATCATCATTACTATAGACCTGAAGTAATTCTTCATGAGTTAGAAAATGATAATTATGCTCGTTAAGTAAACTATCATCATTTAAGTTAGTATTTCTTTTTATCGCTTTCAAAGCTCTTAATACTTGATAATCACCAGCTTCTTTATAATAGACAAAACTAAAGGCTGTAGTATTGATCTTTAAATTATGACAAACCGTCTTTAAGAAAGCATTCTTATTGCGCCACAATGAATTGATCGAGGATGCTAATCCAACATATAGATCTTGGTGATGTTCTTTGAAGAAAGTTAAAGTATTTATCAGTTTATTTTGATCTTCTTTTATGACATCAGCCTCAATCAAGCTCTTTTCACTCGGAATGATCATAATACAATCATGACTAAAGGCAAACAACTCTTCGACAGTCAAACTATCAGCTTCACTGTTTAGAAAGCTTGAGCATCTCAGTAAATTGCGATAACCATCGTTGTTTTTAGCTAATAAAAAAACTGAAGAGTGCTGTTCTTCATGGTTGATATCAACTTCAAGACCAATGATCGGTTTGATATTGTTTTTTTGACATGCTCTAAAGAAAGAAACAGCTCCAAACATGACATTATGATCACAAAGTGCAACACTTTTAAAACCATTATTAATACTCAGATTAATAATATCTGGTATTTTTAATGTTCCTTCAAGTAGTGAATAACAACTTCTGATCGCTAAGTGTGTTGTCATGATTACCTCTAGCCTTATTTTAACATAACAAGTTATTGATATTGTATTAATAATTAGGTTATTATCATTCGCTTAAAAAAAAGATAGACGTGTTTATGATTAAGTCTATCTTTAAACTATAATTTAAACTGTTTGTTTGGTGATCCGCTCTTTGATCATATCAAGTAAGTGTTTAGTATCACTTTGCGACAATTGTTTTATACCGGCAGCTTGATGATGTCCGCCTCCGCCAAATTTATTAGCGATATCATCAATCCTGAGCTCTCTTGCTCTAATACTTGCATTATATAAGCCAGGTCTTTCATCATCTTCGATAAATAATACCCACACCTTAAGATTACTTAAGCTATTAAACTCATTAACGATGTCTTTAGCTTCATTTTGATCTACGCCATTCTCGATGATCATTGATTGATCAAGATAAACATAAACTAAAGTATCATTAAGATCAAACTGAGCGATATTTCTTATTTGTCCAGCAAGTTTAAAATATTTCTTAGATCTTTTAAACATTTCAAAGCTTAAACTGGCCGCATCAAGTCCACACGCTAATAACTTACTAGCAGCTAAAACTGTATCTGCTTTTGTATTTGATGTTGAAAAGCGTAGAGTATCAGTCAATAAACCTTTGTATAAGAACTCAGCTACTTTAACATCTTCGAGCACCAATGGGTGATAAGCTTGGATTAAATCAAGTACTAGCTCACAAGAGCTAGCTTTATTGGTATCCACATGCTCAATATCACCAAAGTGTTCAACGTTCACATGATGGTCGATCTTAATACTCTTCTTGGCTAATTTATATCTTTGATCATCAATTCTAGCCGTATTAGCGGTATCGAGAATAATCGCTAATGAGGTTGCGATCGTTTGATCATCAACTTTATCCATCGGTAAAAACTGCTTTAAATTTTCTTCTCCATCTTGACCTAAACAATAAATATTCTTTTCCGGAAAGTATTTTCTAAGCCATAAAGCTAAACCACATTGGCTACCAAAAGCATCACCATCTGCTCTTTCATGACGAAAGATAGTGATTGTATCATATTTTATTATTTGATCTAGTATTTCATTAATCATTTGCCAAGCCTAGTAAATGATAAGTATCACGGGCAATGACTAGTTCTTCATTTGTTGGAATGATCCAAGCTTGTACTTTTGAGTCTGGTAAGCTAAACATAACCTCTTTTGAACGTGTTGCCGCATTCTTAATGGGATCGATCACTAGTTTCATCCCTGAAGCTAAACCATCACAGACCATTTGACGAATATTAGAATCATTTTCACCAAGACCGGCGGTAAAGACAATGGCATCACATCCACCCATTTGCATATAATATCCACCGACAACATTAACGATTCGATTGACATAGATCTTTTGAGTAAGGATCGCTCTTTCATTTCCTTCTTTAGCTGCCGCATCAACATCACGAGCATCACTGGAGATACCACTAACACCTAACATCCCCGATTTCTTGTTTAAAGTCGTATCCATTTCCGCAGTCGACATTCCTGTTTTATTCATCATGTATAATACGATAGCCGGATCAATATCACCACATCTGGTACCCATCATGATACCAGCAAGTGGGGTAAATCCCATTGAGGTATTAACGCATTTTCCACCCTCTACGGCGCTAATTGAAGCTCCATTACCTAAATGACATGTGATTATCTTAAGATCTTTAACGTCTTTATTCATTAACTCAGCACAACGGTTGGCAACGTATTGATGACTAGTACCATGAGCTCCATATCTTCTAACGCGATAATCCTTTAACCATTGGTATGGTACAGGATAAGTATAGACTTCTGATTTCATCGTTTGATGAAACGCTGTATCAAAAACAAAAACATGTTCAATGTTTGGTAAAGCTTCTTTAAAAGCATAATAACCTGTTAAATGAGCATGATTATGTAAAGGGGCTAACTCTGCTAGTTCATCAACTAATCGAACAGCTTCATCATCAACGAGAACACTTTCTGAATAATATGAGCCACCTTGAACGATTCGATGTCCAGCACCAACGATCTCATTTAGATCATCAACGATCTTATACTTGACTAACGCCTCTAATAATAGCTCTACTGCTACTTTATGATTTTTGATGGGTAACTCTTTAGTGATCTTTTCATCATTTACTTTGATCGTAAAGATTCCCATTTCCATTCCGACTCGTTCGGCGATACCGGATGTTAAGACTTTCTCTGATGGCATATCAAATAATTGAAATTTTAATGATGAACTGCCCGCATTTACTGATATTACTTTTTTCATGATTTCCCCCTATTCAAGCTCAATTAACTTGTTCACAATACTTTTTACATCTTTAGTTTCACTATTAATCAGATCATCATATAAGGCCATTCTCTGGTGATAATTACTGACAAGCTTTAACTTGCTTTCATAATCTTCCATTAAAGCACTAGTTCTTTTGATCAGATCATAGACAGCACTACGTGATATTTTAAGATTTTCAGCGATTTCCGTCAATGATAAATCTTCGCGATAGTACAATTTCATTACATCAAGCTGTCTATCAGTTAACAGTTTATCATACCAATCCAATAATTGGTTTATATATTCGTTTTTATCCAGCATCTTTTATACCATTAGCGATACTGTAAAGATAAGTATCAAGATCAAATTCTTTAAGATCATCTAATTTCTCACCTACACCAATAAAACATACAGGAATATTTAATTCGTTCTTTATGCCTAAGATAATACCACCTTTAGCTGTACCATCCATTTTAGTTAAGATAATACCGTTAACATTAGTAGCTTCTGTAAATATCTTAGCTTGATTTAAGCCATTCTGCCCAGTTGATGCATCTATCGTCAACCATACATAATGTGGAGCGTTTTCGATCTCTCTACCAGCAACTTTACTCATCTTAGCTAGTTCATTCATTAAATTAACTTTATTCTGTAGACGACCCGCTGTATCACACAGTAGCACATCAACATCATTAGCTAAAGCATAACGACAACCATCAACGATAACCGCAGCCGGATCACTTTTTTCTTTGCCTTTAATACAGGTGATATCTAATCTATCAGCCCATTTAGCTAATTGTTCAATCGCTCCAGCTCTAAAGGTATCCGCCGCTACAACCGCTACTTTTTTATCTTGTAGTTTAAAGAAATGAGCTAATTTAGCGACACTTGTAGTCTTTCCACTACCATTAACTCCAACCATAAAGATAACAGTTAACGGTTGATCATAAGTTATGACATGATCACTATCTCCATAAATATCAGCCATTGCTTGATATAGTTTTTCATTAACTTCTTCAAAACTAATCTTTTTATTCTTTATACTCTTTTTAAGATTAGCGATGATCTTATCTGCTGTTTTAACACCAATATCACTTTGGATCAAGACGATCATCAGTGCTTCATAAAAAGTATTATTACACTCTGTGTAACCTTCCGCTAAAAAGCGCATTTTCTCATTAAATGATCTCGCTGTTTCTTTAAAACCACTTAGATAATGTTGTTTATCTTTATTGGTAGAAAAACGATCCTTGATCTTACTTAAGAAACCCATTAACTCACATCCTTTGTTTTTGTTAATCTTTCAGCTTCATTTAACTGAACCCTTAACAATTGAGATACCCCTTGTTTAGGCATCGTTACCCCATATAATACATCACACTTTGACATTGTTGCCGTTCGATGGGTTAAGACTAAGAATTGACTTTCATGACTAAATTGTTTCAGATAATTCGCGAAACGATCGTTATTAGCAGGATCTAGTGCGGTATCGACCTCATCAAACAAGCATAAAGGCACTGTTCTTGTTCTTAAGATCGCAAACAACACACAGAAAGCGATCAATGTTTTTTCTCCACCTGATAAAGAACGATTGTTACGAATTAGTTTACCTGGAGGATTAGCTTGAATCTCGATACCTGTATTTAAGAGATCGTCTGGTTCTTCTAAGACCAACTTAGCCGTTCCACCACCAAATAGCTGGGTAAAAGTAATCTGGAATTGCTCATTGATCTTATCAAACATCTCTTTAAACTGCTCAACCATTATCTTATCCATTTCTTGAATGGTAGCTAATAATTTTTCTCTACTATCGATTAACTCATCATAGTTCTTCTTTAATGTTTCATAGCGTTGATTAAGTTCATCAAACTCCTCAGGCGCATTCATATTAATATTCCCAAGATTTTCAATTTGTTGTCTTAATTGATTAACTTCATCTTTGGCATTAGTTAGTGTTTCTAAGCTTATATTCTCTTTCGCAAATTCATAAGTCATATGATATTCGCTTGCTAGACGATCTAAATCTTTATTGATTAGAATCTCTAAACGCGCAATATCAATCCTAATCTTTTCTAGTTCACTATTGGTCTCTTTGAGATGTTGACGATATTGACGAACTTGTTGTTCTTTTCGTTCAACTTCATTGCTTAGTTTTAAACGAGCTTCTCTTTTTAAACGAGCATTAGTTGTTAGTTCATCTCGTTGCAAATAGGCTTGACTTAAATGAGTTATCAACTCATTCTCAAAATTTTCACTCTTGTTTTGGATAAAATTAGGATCGATCAATTGATAATCATTCATTAATCGCTCATACTTAGCTCGTTTAGCTTCAACGATCGGTTCAAGCTTAGCATTATTGATCCGTCTTTCCATAAGTTGTGAATCGACTGTGCTCTTATCATGATTCAATGCTTGTGAGATCATTTTCAATTCATTGAATTTTTCTGTTTCTTCTTCTAACTGATTATTAACTTCATTCAGCTCTTTTTTTACAGTTATTGGAGAAGCATTACTTTTACTATAACCACCAGTCATTGAACCTCCTCGATGGATAACATCACCATCAAGTGTAACGATCTTATATTTAAAACGTAATAAAGAAGCTAGTTGATTACCATTTTTTAACTCATCGACAACTAAAACATTGCCCAATAGGCTATCTTTAACAATATCAAATTGTTCATCACACGTCACAAACTCATTAGCCGTTCCTAAATAACCTTTAGTGTTATTACAGACGATTTGATCCTCTGAAGCTACAAAGCGTTGATTTAAGATACTTTTTGGTAAAAAGGTTGCTCTACCACTACGATTATCTTTCAAATAGCGGATGGCGTCTCTGGCGCCTTGTTCGTTAGTCGTTACGATGTTGTATAAAGCCCCACCAAGAGCTACATTAAGGGCTTCTTCATAACCATTTACAGGATCCATAACAGATGCGATTACCCCTAATACCCCAGGTAATGAATTAGCCGCGTTCATTACGGCTTGTACCCCTGCTTGTTGAACAAATGGTTGTTGAATAACATTATCTAATACTAAACGACGATTTTGTAGTCTTCTTATTTTATTATTCGTTTCTTCAATTGCTTGATCATGATCAATGATCTTCATGATCAATTCATTACTTTGTTTTTCAAAAAGAGCGATATCAGTTAATGATTGTTCATATCGATTCTTACGATCTTCATATTCAAAAGAAGCTTCTTCTAGCAGTGATTTTAATTCCTTTTGTCGCTGAGCAGTGTTACCTGATTCAAGCATATACTTTCTTTTCTCATCAATCTCAACTTTACGTGTTTCAAGAATCTGTATTTCATTTAATGTTTTCATTAAATCTTCTTGTAGTTTTTGAATTTCGTTGTCCAATTGACGAATATCGATCTTTTTTTCATTAATACTTGTTTCGTTTACCTGAACGGTTGTTTCATGCATGATACTCTTGGTTTCAGCTTCAAATAAAGCATTTTTAGCATCAGCCATCTTATCATTATAAAAACCGATCTGTTCTACTAAAACAGCTGTTTCGATCGTTTGTAAGCGAGCCTTCTTTTCCCGATAGATCTCGGCTTTTTTGGCAGCTCTTCTTAATGGATTAACTTGTTTCTCTAATTCATTGATAATATCACTAGCTCGATCCAAGTTTTCCTGTGTTCGTGTCAGCTTACTTAAGGCTTCAACCTTTTTCTTCTTATATTTACTAACTCCAGCCGCTTCTTCAAAAAAACTACGTCTATCTTGTGGCCTGGCATCAGCGAAAGACGCGATATTTCCTTGTGAGATAACATTTAGTGAATCTTTTGAAAGACCACTATCCATGGTTAGATCCAATACATCTTTTAACCGACAAGGAACTTTATTAATAAAATATTCGATTTCACCATTATTGCGATGAATCCGCCTTGTTATTTCTACTTCATCATAATCAGTTGGTAGATAACGTTGGGTGTTGTCAAAAACTAATGTAACTTCCGCCATATTGACTGTTTTTCTCAATGTCGAACCAGAAAAGATGATACTTGTCATTGAGGCATCACCTCTTAAAGCTTTAACTGACTGCTCTCCCAATGCCCAACGAATAGCGTCAGATATATTACTTTTACCACTACCGTTTGGTCCAACGATACCAGTGATCGGATAATCAAAATTTAACACTGTTTTATCAGCGAAAGATTTAAAACCTTGAATTTCAACACGTTTTAAAAACATAACACACCTCAATCTACGTTATATCATTATAACGGATTAACCAACTGCTATCAATTACATTCATTAAATGGTCATTATACATCAAAAGATATAAACTCAAAGTCTTCTCCAGCTTTATCATCGTAAGTATCTTTTTCACTTTGATTTCTCTTTAGATCATCAAGGACAAGATCGACAAGTTTCACTTCTTCGATTTGTTTAACAAGATACCAATTATTAGCTAAAGTTAGTGGATTAGAGAATGTACTATCTTTACTCATAAGCGATATATCTTTGCTGATCAACTTTTGAATTCCATTACTTATCAAAATAAGCTCATCATAAGTTTGGGTTGTCTCAATATATAAAACAAATTGTGGATTACTTTTTTTCCTAGTAAACAAAGTATCTCCTTTAACCGGTCGATTATTATTAACGATATCCTTAAGCCAAATACGCTTTAAGCCACCTTTATCATTGATAACTACTAAGGTATCTTTGTTTTCATTAATAACAGCCATATCAACTAGTTGATCGTTAGGATTAAGATTGATCGCTTTTACACCTTTAGCTTTTAAAGAAGTAATGGGTAATTGTTGAAGATCATAGCGGACAACATTGCCACATGTTGTAGCGATCACTACCTCATCCTTAACATAAGTAATGACTGAAGCAACTACTTCATCATTTTTCCCTAAACTCATTAGATTATATGTACGATTGTATCTTTGGGTATTCAAATCATAAAGAAGTGTTCTCTTTATCATCCCCTTCTTACTTAGGGTAATGATCCATGCTTCACTCATCAATGACTTAACCACATAAACATTGATGATCTTATCACCATTAATACTAGCTAACGTGTTTAAATGATTGCCGATATCTTTCCACTTAGCATCCAATATTTCATAGACCGGTATGTAGAGATAATTACCACCAGAAGTTATTAAAAGTAAATAATCTAAGAGGTCACATTCTTTAGTACCAATTAGATGATCATCTTCTTTAATACCTGTCAATGAATCTTCAGCTGAGGCATTGAATGATCTGATCGAAACTCGTTTGATATATCCATCACGACTGACAGTAACGATCACTCTTTCATTAACGATCATGCTTTGTTTATCAATGACGATCTCTTCAACATCGTTTTGGATTTCGCTTAATCTTGGCATTTTATATAAAGCATCAACTTCTTTAAGTTCTTTGATCAATAATTGATTCAAGATATCTTTATCTTGTAAGATCGCTTTTAATATCTCTTTTTGTTGCATCAATTGAGCGAACTCATCTTTTAATTGAAAGATATCAGTAGATGTTAGTCGATATAATCTTAAAGTCACAATCGCTTCAGCTTGAATATCAGTAAATGCGAAAGCTTCGATCAAACGTTCTTTAGCATTACTTTTATCTTTCGAACTTCTAATGATCGCAATGATATCATCCATAATCGAAACAGCTTTGATCAAACCTTCCAGAATATGTGTACGTTCTTCAATCTTTTTAAGCTGATATTGGCTGCGAGCTAAGACTACTTTTTGACGATGATCAACAAAAGCATCGATTATCGGTATCAGCCCTAATTGCATTGGACGCTTATTTACGATCACGACCATATTGTAGTTGTATGATATCTGTAATGAGGTTTTCTTTAATAGATAATTCAGGATAGTACTAGGATCAACGTCCTTTTTAATATCCACTACAATCTTTAAACCATTACGATCAGACTCATCTCTAACATCTAAGATACCCTGAGCATCCTTTGATAATCTTATATCATCAATCTGTTTTACCAGATTAGATTTTACTACTTCATAAGGAATCTCATTGATAACGATCTGTTGGATTGTCTTAGTCTTGATGATCTCTGTCTTACTACGAATGATGATCTTGCCTTTACCAGTCTTAAAAGCATCAATGATCCCATCTTTACCTTGGACGATTCCTCCAGTTGGGAAATCGGGACCCTTTACGATCATCATGATATCTTTTAGATCACACTGTGGATTCAATATTCGATAGATAACAGCTTGGATGATCTCATTGGGATTATGAGTTGGAATATTAGTGGCGTAACCAGCGGAAATACCCGTAGTACCATTTATAAGTAAATTAGGAAGTTGCGCTGGTAAGACTGTTGGTTCATCCTGTGAATCATCAAAATTTGGGGTAAATAAGACCGTATCCTGATCAATGTCTTTAAGTAATAATGAAGCATAGCGACTAAGGCGAGCTTCAGTATAACGCATAGCAGCCGCTGGATCATTATCGATCGAACCATTATTACCATGCATATCAACTAGTGGTAAGCGCATCTTCCAGGTTTGTGACATCCGTACCATCGCTTCATATACACTACTATCCCCATGAGGATGAAAATTACCAATGACTAAACCAACCGTCTTGGCACTTTTACGATGGGGTTTATCTGCTGTATTACCATCAAAATGCATAGCATAGAGAATTCTTCTTTGAACTGGTTTTAAGCCGTCTCTTACATCTGGTAAAGCTCGATCTTGAATAATATATTTTGAATAGCGACCAAAACGATCTTCCATTATATCTTCAAAGAAAGATGTCAAAACGTTATTGTCGACTGTATTTTCTTTTTTCATTTTTTCAACTCCGCAATAAAGTCATCTTCTAAGGTAAAGGCCACATTTTCTTCAATCCATAGTCTCCGGTTTTCAGCGTTGTTGCCCATTAATACCGATACCCTTCTTTCAGCAGTAAAATTATCAGTCAAACGTACCTGGAGTAACATCCTCGAAGTAGGATTCATCGTTGTATCCCACAACTGATTAGCATTCATTTCGCCTAATCCTTTATAACGTTGAATTTCACACTTTCCAATCTTTTGTTTAAGCTGATTTAGTTCATCATCGGTATAAGCATAATAGCTTTCTTTCCCTTTGGTTGCTTTATAAAGTGGTGGTTGGGCAATATAGACCATACCATTTTCAATCAAAGGTCGCATATATCGATAAAAGAAAGTTAATAATAGTACTTGAATATGAGCTCCATCGGTATCCGCATCGGTCATGATAATAACTTTGTTGTAATTACAATCTTGGTACTCAAAATCATTACCAACACCAGCTCCTAAAGCATGGATGATCGTATTTAATTCTTCATTTTTTTCAATATCAGATAATTTAGCACGTTCAGTATTCAAGACTTTACCTCTAAGTGGTAAGATAGCTTGATAACGTGAGTCTCTACCCTGTTTAGCACTACCACCAGCTGAATCACCCTCAACTAAGAATAATTCGTTCTTACGACTGTCTTTTGATTGAGCAGCAGCCAACTTTCCTGATAGTATCTTTTCAGTTCGATTCCCCTTTTTACCTTTACGGGCATCCTCGCGGGCTTTGCGAGCTGCGTCGCGAACTTGTGAAGCTTTTTGGATCTTTTTAATGATCGCTAAAGCTGTTTCTTTGTTTTCTTCTAAATAAAACGCTAACTTCTCACTAACAATACTTTCAACCGCATTTTTAGCCTCTGGCGTTCCTAGTTTACTCTTTACTTGACCCTCAAATTGTAATAAGTTTTCAGGTATACCAACAACAATAATACTAGTCAATCCTTCCCGAACATCTATTCCTTCAAAGTTACGCTCTTTTTCCTTTAATATTCCATACTTACGTGCATAGTCATTTATGACTTTTGTGACGGCAGTCTTAAAACCAATTTCATGAGTGCCACCATCATTAGTGCGAACCATATTAACAAAGGAGAAATTGTTTTCTTGATAATCATCGGTGTACTGACATGCACATTCCACGGTTATTTCTGATACTTTGCCATTAAAAGTGATCGTTGGAGTAAAAACACTACGGTCTTCATGTAGATATTCCATAAAAGCTACTAAACCATTTCTATAACAAAACGTTTCATGTTTATCATGACGTTCATCTTTAACACTGATACTAACACCCTTTAAAAGAAATGCACTTTCTCGAGCTCTTTCAATGATCGTCGCATAGTTAAATTCCGCATTAGCGAAAATCTGTTTATCAGGCATAAAACTTACTTTACTACCCGATTTATTTGTCTTTCCCAAATCTTTAAGAGGGCCTACTTTTTTACCACCATCAGTAAATAACATCTGATAGGTATTATTATTATAATAAGTCGTAACTTCAAGCCAACTGCTTAAAGCATTGACAACACTCGCACCCACACCATGTAAGCCACCTGATGTCTTATAACCACTTTTTATATCAAACTTACCACCAGCATGTAAAATAGTGAAAATCACTTCTAAAGTTGACTTACCGGATGAATGCTTACCAACAGGCATTCCTCTTCCTTCATCTTCGATCGTTAGTGATCCATCTTTTTCAAGTGTTATCTTAATTGCTTTTCCATATCCGTTTAATGCTTCATCGATCGCATTATCAAAAATTTCCCATACACAATGATGTAGGCCACGATTATCGGTTGAACCTATATACATCCCCGGTCTTTTGCGGACGGCATCCAAACCCTCAAGGATCTGAATACTTTTCTCATTGTAGTTTTCTGCCATATAATCCCCTTTTCCTAACTAATTATAACGAAATTCAACATACTTTTAAATAGCGTTAACCAACTTATAGTTAATTATCATCTATTTTGATTATTAGTCTCACAAATTAAATTGGTGTATGATAAAATACTTTAGAGGTGATGTTGTGTTAATTCTATTTTTGGTTGTTGGTTACTTATTTGGATCGATACCTTGGGGGTTGATCATTGGCAAGGTATTTTTCAATAAAGATATAAGACTATTTGGATCAGGCAATCTTGGTGGTACCAATGCTGGACGAGTCTTAGGTCGTTTTTATGGTATTCTCGTAGGCGTTTTAGACGCCATCAAAGCTTTTGTGGTTGTTTGGCTTGTATCTTACTATGATCACGATATTGCGATCTTAGCAGGAGCTATGGCCGCTGTAGGACATTGTTATCCCCTATTTGCTGGTTTTAAAGGTGGTAAAGCAGTTGCTAGTACCTTTGGTATGTTGTTTGGTATTGGACTATTTGTGACTGGTAATCATATTATGTTTTTTGCTAGCTTTACAACTTTTCTATTACTACTTGTGAGTATCAGAATGGTTTCACTATCATCAATGATCGCCATGTTAGTTGCTTGTTTAACCTCATTTTTTCAACCAAGTCTAACAGCTCAATATACAATCATTGGTTTGACACTGTTTATCATCTATCGCCATCGTGTAAACATCAAACGCATTATAGCACGGACAGAACCTAAGATAAGTGTTTTCAAAAGAACAAA
>CAZCSQ010000028.1:0-18267 GCA_964501425.1 uncultured Erysipelotrichaceae bacterium | reverse complement strand
TACCCTAATTATTATAACTTAATTTGTGTTAATCTTCAATCCAAACAACAATTTTCATCTTTATGTTTCACGTGAAACATTATCGTTTGATCAATTGTTTTTGACCACCCATATATGGTCTTAGCGCTTCAGGAACGCGAACACTGCCGTCTTCACTTAGGTTATTTTCTAAGAAAGCAATCAACATGCGTGGTGGAGCAACCACGGTATTATTCAATGTATGAGGGAAATACTTCCCATCCTTGCCATTTACTCGAATGCCTAAGCGACGGGCTTGGGCATCTCCCAAATTTGAGCAAGAACCAACTTCAAAATACTTTTTCTGACGAGGAGAGAAAGCTTCTACATCAATGCTTTTAACTTTTAAATCCGCAAGATCGCCAGAACAACACTCTAAAGTTCTAACTGGTATATCTAGAGTCCTAAAGAAATCAACGGTGTTTTTGTATAGTTTAGCAAACCATTCGGTGCTTTCTTCAGGTTTACAAACAACGATCATTTCTTGCTTTTCAAACTGATGAATACGATAGACACCACGCTCTTCGATGCCGTGCGCTCCTACTTCTTTTCTAAAACACGGAGAATAACTAGTTAAAGCTTGTGGCAAATCTTCTTCAGTAAGGATCGTATCAATAAACTTACCAATCATGGAATGTTCACTGGTGCCGATAAGATAGAGATCTTCTCCTTCAATTTTATACATCATATTTTCCATTTCCGCAAAACTCATGACACCAGTCACTACTTCTGAGCGAATCATAAAGGGTGGAATGTAATATGTAAAGCCACGATCGATCATAAAATCACGGGCATAAGCTAAAATAGCCGAGTGTAAACGAGCAATATCTCCTTTAAGATAATAGAATCCATTACCACTAACTTTGCGAGCGCTATCTAATTCGATGCCATTTAATGATTCCATGATATCAACGTGATAGGGAATATCATAAGCTGGCACAAAGGCTTCACCAAATTGGGCTACTACAACATTCTCACTATCATCTTTACCAAGAGGAACTGATGGATCGATGATGTTCGGGATAACAAGCATTCTATCCCTTATTTCTTTTTGAAGTGTTTCTTCTTTTTCTTCTAAATGACTTATTTCATCAGCTATATCATTAACTCTTTGTTTTGCTTGTTCAGCTTCTTCCTTTTTACCTTGTTTCATCATAAAACCAATTTCCTTAGAAATGGAGTTACGTTGTGCTCTTAACTCATCACCTTTTGTCTTGCTAGCACGATATTGGTCATCTAGTGTCAAAACCTCATCCACAAGCACCAGTTTCTCATCTTGAAATTTCTTTTTAATATTCTCTTTTACAAAATCAGCGTCTTTACGTATCAAATTGATATCTAACATAAGTCCTCCTTGAAAATAAAAAGATGTCAGCCAAGGGACGATTTCCGTGGTGCCACCCTAATTGTTATGTTTCACGTGAAACATAACCTTAATAACCGATAACGAGGTAAGCCGGAAACATCTTCACTCCAGGTTGGATTTCATTACTTCTTGCGTCGATTTTCACCAAACATCGACTCTCTTTAGCAAGAACAATAATTACTTATTCCCTTCATTGTTTATACTAGTAATTTAATCACTCCGCGCACTGTTTGTCAATCAATGAAAAAAAGAGGACGATTTATTCGTCCTCTTGTAGTTCTTCATCTATATCCTCTTCGTGATCAACGATCGCAATGGTCGCGACGCTCTTGTTTTCATCAATATTGATCAACTTAACACCTTGTGCATTACGTCCATATACCGCAACATCACTCAATGATATCCTAATAACAACCCCTTCATCCGTTATGATCATCAGATCCTCATCACCATTGACCGCTCTTAAGGACACAAGTTCGCCATTACGTTCGGTAATATTGACGGTTTTTACCCCTTTACCACCACGACTAGTCAAACGATAATCTTCAAGAGCTGATTTTTTCCCATAACCTTTTTGTGTGACTACTAAGATATAAGAACCTTCGGAATCAGTAGCTAAGCCGATAACTTCAGCGCCATCTGCGTTAAACCCTTTAACTCCACTTGCGTTTCGTCCCATTGGACGAACACTGTTCTCATTAAATCTAACGGCTTTACCATTACTTCCACCAATGATTATTTCATTATCACCAGTTGTTGTTTTTACATTAACTAATTCATCGCCATCTCGCAAGCTAATAGCTATCTTACCAGTTTGCCTAATTGATGAGAATTCTTGTAAGCTAACGCGCTTAACAAGTCCCATCTTTGTCACAAAGATCAAGAATTTATTTTCTTCTGAGCCATTATCAGTGATGATCGCTTTTACTTTTTCATCTTGATCAAGATTAAGTAGATTTACAACAGGTATTCCCTTGGCTGTCCTTCCTGCATTAGGAACGCGATATCCTTTAATGCGATAAACTTTACCAAAGTTAGTAAATAACATTAAATAATCATGTGTCGACATCTTAATAAACATATCGATCACATCATCGCTGTTTACTGTCATTCCCTTGATCCCTTTACCGCCACGATTTTGTGTGCGATAAGTATTGGTTGGAATCCGTTTAATATATCCATTAGCCGTCATTGAGATAAAGATCTCTTCTTGAGGGATCAAATCTTCATCTTGCATATCAATATCCGCTTCTATGATCTCCGTTCTTCTTTGATCACCATAGCGTTGTTTTACCGATATCAACTCTTCTTTGATTATCGTCACAACACGATGGTGATTAGCTAGAATATCCTTTAGATCAATAATATCGTTGACCAACCCATTGTACTCTTCTTCAATCTTGGATCTTTCTAAGCCTGTAAGTCTTCTAAAGCGCATATCTAAGATGGCTTTGGCTTGAATTTCCGATAATCTAAACTCATCCATTAATCTATTTAAAGCCACAACATCATCTTGTGAGCTTCTGATCAAGTGTAAAATAGCGTCAATATTATCTAAAGCGATCTTTAAACCTTCTAAGATATGTGCTCTTTCTTCAGCCTTCTTTAATAAAAAGCCTGTTCTTCTAAGAGTTACTTCTATTTGATGTTCAATATAAAGACGTAACATCTCTTTAAGATCCAATAATTTTGGCGCATATTGATCAAGAGCCAACATATTGACACCAAAAGTTGTTTGTAGAGCTGTCATCCGATATAACTGATTTAGTACAACCTCAACTTGAACATCTTTTCTTAACTCAATCACAATTCTGATTCCTTCACGATTTGACTCATCTCGTAAATCAGTGATTCCTTCGATACGTTTATCCCTTACAAGATCAGCGATCTTTTCAATAAGGGTTGATTTATTTACTTGATATGGGATCTCAGTAACGATGATCTGTGGTTTGCCATTAGCCAACTCTTCCATCTTAACTTTGGCGCGACACGTCAAAGATCCTTTACCAGTTTCATATGCTTGTTTGATGCCGGCTCTACCTAAGATATAACCACCAGTCGGAAAATCTGGACCTGAGATATATCCTTCCATCAACTCTAATATTGATATATCAGGGTTTTCCATGATAGCGATAGCCGCATCAATGGTTTCTGATAAGTTGTGTGGTGGAATATTGGTTGCCATACCAACAGCGATACCAGAGGCACCGTTAACTAAAAGATTAGGAAAACGTGCTGGTAAAACTTCTGGCTCTCTTTCTTCTCCATCATAGTTATCGATAAAATTTACTGTATCAAGTTTAAGATCTTTTAAAAGTTCCATGGCAATCTTTGACATTCGCGCCTCAGTATAACGCATCGCAGCGGCGCCATCGCCATCAATTGAACCAAAGTTACCATGTCCATCAACTAATTCATAACGATAAGAAAAACTTTGTGCCATTCTGACCATTGTTTCGTAAACAGCTAAATCACCATGCGGGTGATATTTACCAATTACTTCACCGACGATACGAGCTGATTTTTTATGAGGCTTGTCGCTATACATACCAAGATCGTTCATCGCATACAATATCCGACGATGAACAGGTTTCATACCATCTCTTACATCAGGTAAGGCGCGAGCGACGATAACCGACATTGCATACTCCAAAAAAGACGCCCTCATCTCGCTGGATATGTTTATTTGGTCTATTTTACCGTGATTATATTCTTTTTCTGTCATATTAACCTCCTAAATATCCAAATTGCGGACAAATTGCGCGTTTTCGGTAATGTAATTTCTTCTGGGTTCAACATCATCTCCCATTAACATATCAAATACCATATCAGCATCAACCGCATCTTCGATCGTTACCTGGATCAATGTTCGATTTTCTGGATCCATTGTTGTTTCCCACAATTGTTCAGGATTCATTTCTCCTAAACCTTTATATCTTTGAATGTTAAACTTATCGCCAAACTCCGCTTTAATAACATCCATTTCTTTCTCATTATAAGCATAACGAACCAAGTTCCCTTTTTGAGCCTTAAATAATGGAGGTTGAGCGATATATACATATCCTTGTTCAATGATTGGTCTTAAATATCTAAAGAAGAAAGTTAATAACAGCGTTCTAATATGCGCACCATCAACATCGGCGTCAGTCATGATAACGACCTTATGATAACGTAACTTAGACGTGTCCATTTCTTCGCCAATTCCACAACCAAATGCCGTGATCATCGATCTAATCTCATTATTATCAAAAATGCGATGTAAACGAGCCTTTTCAACGTTAAGAATCTTTCCTCTAAGAGGTAAGATCGCTTGATATTTACTGTTACGGCCTTGTTTAGCACTACCACCAGCTGAATCACCCTCGACAATGTATATTTCTGATAAAGTTGCATCTTTTGATGAACAATCAGCTAACTTGCCAGGTAAAGATGATATTTCCAAAACACTTTTACGTCTTGTTAACTCACGAGCCTTCTTCGCTGCCAAGCGGGCTTTACTAGCGATGATCGCTTTTTCAATGATGATCTTAGCTTCAGTTGGGTTTTCTAATAAAAATCTCTCTAATTGGGCTCCCATGATATTTGAGACGATCTTACGAACCTCAGAATTACCCAACTTTGTTTTTGTTTGTCCTTCGTATTGGGGATCTGGATGTTTAACTGATAAAATAGCCGTTAATCCTTCTCGAGCATCGTCTCCTTGTAAAGCTTCTTCATCTTTTTTAAGGAAGTTGTTATCACGAGCGTAATTATTTATTACCCTAGTTAGTGCTAGTCTAAAGCCTTCTTCATGTGTTCCCCCCTCTTGGGTGTTGATGTTATTACAAAAGGAATAGATGTTTGGTTGGTATCCATCATTATACTGCATGCCAACTTCAACCATAATTCCATCTTCTTCACCGTCAACGTAAATTATTTCCTTATGAATTGGCGATTTATTCTTATTGATAAAGCGAATATACTCTTTAATACCACCTTCATAATGAAAGGTCAGTGACTTTTGATCATCTCTTCGTTCATCATTAAAAACAATCTTTATTCCTTTGTTTAAAAAAGCAAGTTGTCTTAAACGATCGCGTAAGGTCTCATGATTATATTCAAGCGTTTCAGTAAAGATGATTGGATCAGCTTTAAATCTTACCAAACTACCGTGTTTATCGGCAGGACACTCGCCAATAACACTCAAAGGATTAACGGCTTTCCCACCGTTTTCGAAACGGATGTAATATGCTTTAGAGTTCATGTAGATATATACTTCTAAAAACTCTGATAAAGCATTTACAACGCTCGCCCCTACACCGTGTAGACCGCCTGACACCTTATAAGCCCCACCACCAAATTTTCCACCAGCGTGTAGGATAGTAAAAATGGTTTCAACTGTTGATTTACCAGTCTTTTTGTGAATCTCAACCGGCATACCACGACCATTGTCTTCAACCGCAACGATATTGTCTTTATCAACCGTCACTTCAACTATGTTGGCATAGCCAGCTAAAGCTTCATCAATCGCATTATCAACGATTTCCCACACTAAATGGTGTAGTCCTCTTTCTGATGTGGTGGCGATATACATTCCAGGACGTTTTCTTACTGCTTCAAGTCCTTCTAATACCTGGATGTCATCAGCGCCATATGTATGTTCAACTTTATTTTCAACCATTTAAACCATCTCCTTCGTTTCTATAATCTTTCCATCATTTATCATAAATATCCTAGTTTTCTTTGGTAAGTAATCTTTTATGTCGTTGATATCCGTCGTGGTAATGATCGTTTGGATCTGTTGGGGTATTAAGGTAAACAACGATCTTTTACGAGTGATATCTAACTCAGATAAAACATCATCCAATAACAAAACCGGATAAGAATGTTTTTTGTCATATATATAATCAATAAGCACAATCTTTAAAGCTAAGACGATCATTCGTTTTTGCCCTTGTGAGGCAAAACCTGATACAGGATGTTCATTAAGATAAAAGCGTAGATCATCTTTATGAATACCAATCTGTGTTTGTTTTTGATAGCGATCTGCGGAAAGATATTTCTGATATTTGGTTTTTAAACTCTCTTCAATTGTTGAATAATCTTCAACCGGTCCTAGATATTCAATTTTAACTTGATCACTTGTTTCCGCTATTTTTTGATACTTAAGCGATATTTGCTTGTTTATCTCATTAATGAAAGTGTTACGATGATTGATCAGAATAACTTGTTGCTCGATCAATTTTTCTGTTAAAACTTCCAAATAAAGACCATCTTGACTATCAGCTTTAAGAAAGGAATTACGCTCTTTTAGCGTCTTCTGATATTGATTTAATACCTGCATGTATTCTTTATTGATTTTACCAATCTCAAGGTCGCATAGCCTTCTTCTGATCTTAGGAGCTCCATCAAATAATTCCAGATCATCAGGCGCAAAAACAACCGCATTAAGTGTTCCAATAAACTCGCTTGCTTTTTTAGTGGGTTGATTTTGAATCAACAATCTCTTTCCTTCTTTAAATATCTGTCCGGTTAGCTTGAGTCTTGAATCATTGTTATTAAGGATCAAAGCAACTTGCGCAAATTCGCTGTCAATTTTGATCATGTCACGATCGTTGTTTGTGCGAAAAGATCGTGTTGCGGAGATAAAGGCGACACTCTCCAAAAAATTAGTTTTTCCTTGAGCGTTATCACCAACAAAAACATTGATCTTATCAGATATATCAAGATCACAACTGGTATAATTACGAAAATTACGTAACTTAATGTTTTCGATTATCATTTTGTGATCTGATAGGTCTTATCTTCAACTTTAATGACATCACCAACATATAATTTACGTCCTCTGCGGTCATCTTTTTCACCATTTACTGTTATCTTTAGTTCTTTGATAATAGTTTTAACTTCGCCTCCAGAACTTGCCCACGAAGTCATTTTTAACAACTGTCCTAAGGTTATATATTCAGTGTTTATCTTGATCATCATTTGCCTTTCTCGCTATCTCATAAGACTCCTATATTATAACATAAAAACCCCTCTAAAGATAGTTTAGAGAGGTAGATCATTAATCATTAATTGATGTCTTTTTGTCTCTTAGATCAAACGAAACAAGATTTTAAAGCTAGTTATATGTTCTAACAGGCAAAATCAGTTGTAATATACTATCATCATCGACATTTTGGATGATAAACGGCTTCATTTCTCCACTAAAAGAGATCTTAACAACCGTTCCTTGTAGTACTCTGATCGCTGATAAAACATAACGACTACTGAATGATATCTCAATAGGTTCTCCTTGATAAGAAACAACGTCTATCTTTTCAACTGAAGAGCCAACCTCTTGTGATTTTGTGGAAATATAAACTTCAGAATTGTTCGCTGAAAGTTTAACAATCGAGATCCCATCACTTTTGATAAATTGTGCTCTATCGATGGCATTTAAGATATCGCGAGCATCAACTACTAACTCATGTTTAAATTCAGTTGGGACTAAACGATTAGTTTCAGGATATACTCCATCGATCAAACGTGTTTGGACAATTGTATCTTCAATCCAAAATTGTGCTTTCTTTTCAGAAACAGCGATCAATATCTTTTCGTTTTTCTCAAACGCTCTGGTGATCTCATTTGAACTCTTACCAACTTCCGTTAAGCTTTTCGCTGGTATTGTGATGTTAAAGTCATTTTCATTCTCTAATACAACCAACTTGCGTGCTAAACGGTAACTATCTGTAGCTACACATTCCAACTGTTTACCTTTGCATTTGAAATTAACCCCGGTTAGAACAGGTCTTGTTTCTTTATCACTAGCAGCGAAACATGTTTGGGTAATGATCTTCATCAACACATCAGCTTCTAAGTGAAATTGGTTTTCAGGTTGGCTGAAATCGATTGCTGGATAATCGGAGACACTCATTCCATTCAATTTAAACTCAGCTGTGTTCCAGCTGAACTTGGTTAATGTTCCATCAATAGTCTCAACTTCAATCTCATCAGCGTCGATCTTTCTTACTAATTCCAAGATGTTTCGCGCTTCAATAACAACTGAACCGGTTTCTTTGATATCTATCAACACTTCTTCACTTTTTTTCAAAGTTTTCTTTATTGAGATATCCGCATCACTACCGGTAAAACATATCTCATCATCTTTAACATCGATCTTTATACCAGATAATAGCGGTAATGGAGAATTAGCCGATATCGCTCTGGATACAGTCGACAATGCCCCATAAAAATCTTTCTTGGATATTTTAAAATACATGTCGAGTATCCTCCTTTTATAATTCTTAATTTAAGTTAATAATAATAAGGTCTGTGGGTTTTGGTTATAAACACTCAAATACGTTTATATACCTTTATATTTTACCACTTTTAAGTGTTAATTAAAAGTGAATAAGTGTGGAGAAGTTATTCTTTGAACAACAGCTTTTCAATCTCTTTGATTGCTAAATTTAAGGCGATATCTGTCTTAAGTTTTTTATCGATCTTGCGACAAGCGCTCATTACCGTTGAGTGATCTCTTCTACCAAATTCTTCACCAATCTTTTTATAAGGAACGTCTAAATGTTTACGACATAAGTAAATGGCAATGTGTCTGGCATCAGAAATGTTTTTAGTCTTAGTTTTAGATATCAATTGATTTCTAGTTAATCCATAATACTCATTGATTGCTTTTTTGATCTTACTAATAGTCAGTTCATCTCTTTGGGTGATAACCATATTATCTCTAAAGGCTTCCATAGCTAATTTAAAGTCGATTTCTTTGTTTTCTCCATATTGGATGGAATAAAAGATCAATCGATTCAAAGCGCCCTCTAATCGTCTTACATCTTGTGAGTAGTTTGTGGCGATATAAGCTAAAACCTCTTCACTGATCGATGAACAATCCATACTACGATTAGATATCTTTCTTTTTAAGATTTCCAAAGCCGTTGAAAACTCTGGTGAATCTATACCAAAGATCAAACCATTGGAAAACCGACTAACAAGTCTTTCTTCTAACCCTTTGATCTCATTAGGTTTATGATCACTTGTTAAAACGATGCTTTTTTTGTTTTTGTGAAGCTCATTAAAGATATTAAATAAGATTTCGTGTGTTTTTTCTTTATTGCCAGCTAAAAATTGAATGTCATCTAATAGCAACACGTCTAATGATCGTAACCTATTTTTAAAATCGTCTAAACAATTATTTTTTGCGGCGTTATAAACACCAGTAATGAATTGGTCACTAGTCATATAGGTAACTTGTAATTCTGGAGAGTTTTTCTTAACATAATTACCGATTGAATGTAATAAATGGGTCTTTCCAAGACCAGAGTTACCATAAATAAACAATGGAGAATAAAGAAAATTAATAGGGTTATAAGCACATGCTAAAGCGGCGTTGTGACACTCTTTGTTTGAAAGACCGACAACAAAATTTTCAAAAGTAAATTCTTTGATAATGTTGTCTTTGATCTCAAAGGATGGTTTTACTGGTGTTTCAGCATAACGAAATTCATTGATGTCATCTTGAATCAAGATATTACAAGAGACTTCTTGGCCAGTCACTTCTTTTAAACACTCTTCAATTCGCCAAGCCTCTTGATCAAGGATCGCTTTTTGTAGTTTAGTTAATACAACAACGATCGCTGTATCACCATTAATCTTATATAAGCGTGTATCCTCAAAGTAGGTATCAAAAACAACCGTATCAAAGTAATCGCGCTCTGATAAGATCTTTTTGGTTTTGTCCCATATTAAATTGAGATTAGTAGTAGCTTCCAACATGCAGTATCCCCTCGGTATCTATAATACTAAACCATAAATTTTGTAATTTCCACATGTAAAAAAATGTAAAAAAGTTATCAACATTCCATATAATTAAAAAGTGCTTATAACATAAAGGAATATAGCTTTTATAAACAAATTTAACATATTACATTTTGTGGATAAAATGTGGAAAGATACTGTGGAAAAGCATATTTGTGGATATAGTGGAAGTTGTGGTGGAAAAAAATATTTATCCACTTAATAATGTGGAATAATATCTGTTAAAGCAAGCGTGGATTTATCGATATACACATAATTAACATTGTTATTTCCACAGTAAATCGCCTTTGTGGATGAGGTATGGAGAAGTAGTTTTCCTACAGTATTAAAATAAAGGTTTGGTTTGACTTTATAAGGTGAATCGGCTATAATCATAAAGCAATTGCTCAAATTTGTATAAACAAACAAGTAGGAGGTGGCTTTTGTGAAAAGAACATATCAACCGAGCAAAAGGAAACACCAAAAAGTCCACGGATTCAGATCTCGCATGAAATCAGTCGGAGGTCGTAAAGTGTTAGCCCGTCGTCGCGCCAAAGGCAGAAAGGTGTTGTCGGCATAATCAAGTCACCTTAGGTGACTTTTTTTCTCAAGACTATGAGAAAGCTTAACCGCGTTAAACGAAATGAAGATTTCCAAAAGATAATCAGTCAAAAACAATACATCACGAGTAAGAATTTTGTTGTATACTATCAAAAGAGTTTGACTGATCATTTTCGTGTTGGAATATCCGTTGGAAAGAAGCTTGGTAATGCGGTTAATAGAAATAAGATCAAAAGACAACTAAGAATGATGTTATCAGAAATGGTTGATCTATCGTTTCCCATCGATTTGATCATTATCGTTCGTAAGCCCTATTTAGACAAAGAATATGCCGATAATAGAAAAGACTTGTTACAGTTGTTGAAAAAAGTTAAAATGTATGGGAACGGTATCTTAAATGAGAAGGAGATTACAGATGCAAGCATTTAAAAAGAACAAAAAATATATACTGTTAGCGTTATTGCTACTAGTATTGGCCGGTTGTGCTCGGATCATGGATTCTGAAGGTAAGGTGTTGGTCGAAAAGATTATCTACACCACAACAACTTTCGGAGACATGTTTTCAGAGAGCTGGTTTACAGCTATCTTTATTTATCCATTAGCACAGATCATCAACATCTTGACGCCAACGACGGGTGTTGTATTGGCCATCGTATTAACAACGATCCTAGTAAACTTAATAACTTTACCACTTACCGCAAAATCAACTGCTGGATCACAAAAAATGCAGATGATCCAACCAGAACTAGATAAGATTACTAAAAAGTTTGAAGGCAAATCAGACGAACGTTCACGTTTGATGCAATCACAAGAGATAACTGCTTTATACAAGAAACATGATATAAATATTTTCTCAACTTTGATGGGTACATTTATCACATTACCAATTATTTTGGCGATGTGGCAAGCTGTTCAAAGATCTTATGCTGTCGCAACTGGAACCTTTATGGGTGTTGACCTTCAGGTATCACCAATGGCTGGTTTAAAACTTGGTGGCGCAGCTGTTATCATCTACGTTTCATTCTACCTATTAATGGGTGTATCACAATATGTTTCAATCAGTTTACCGAAATGGTTAGCTAAGAAGAAAAATAAAGAAGAACGTAAGATTCGTGATTACGACAAGGCTCCTAAAAAATCAGGAACTGGAGAGATGATGACTTATTCAATGTTAGCGTTGATCCTCTTTATGGGTGCTACATGGCCAACAGCGATGTCAGTATATTGGCTTGTTAACTCAGTCGTAAATATTATTAAGACAATGTTGGTTCAGTCGAGTATTACTAAGAAGGGCGTTTAGTATGGATGTTTTTACAGCTAAATCGCTTGAAGAGGTTCTCGCCAAAGCCGCAGAAGAAAAGAAAGTAAGTGTTGATGAACTTCAATATTTTGTTACTGAAGAGAAAAAAGGTTTTCTCGGATTAGGAAATCAAGTGTCGGCAGAAGTTTATAGCATGAATGATGTTACTGCTTTTATCGAAAAATACCTTAAGACTTTCTTTGCAGGTTTAGATATTGAAGCTGAAGTTGATGTTAAAAAAGAAGATGAATTATTTAAGGTAATGTTAAACGCTGAAAACAACGCTATTATCATTGGCAAAAATGGACAAACCTTACAAGCTATTAATACTGTTGTTAAAGGAGCCACCAATTCGACCTTTAAACATCGTTTCCGTATTTTGATCGATATCAATAACTATAAGACTGATCGTTATGATAAAGTGAAAGCAATTGCTTATCGTGTAGCTACTAGTGTTCAAAAAACACGCATCAGTGCTGTTTTAGATCCTGTACCAAATGATGAGAGACGCGTTATTCATAATTATTTAGGAGAACTTCCTCATATTCGCACGGAAAGTGAGGGTGAAGGAAGAAATCGTCGTATCAGAATTATCTATGATGAAAACAAAAAATAACGAGTGATCGTTATTTTTTAATCAGTGAGTAATGAATAATGTATAATGATTGTATGTGGAGGATGTATGAAATTGATCGTTGGACTGGGTAATCCTGGTAAAGAATATGTAAAGACAAGACACAATATTGGTTTTATGGTTATTGATGGCTTACTTAATAAGATGAACATTGAACTTGATCAGAATAAGTTTAATTCTTTATTTGTGAAAACCAAGATCGCTGCTACTGATGTGATCATTGCTAAGCCGTTAACCTTTATGAACCTATCGGGAGAAGCTGTGTCACAACTAGCAAACTTCTTTAGGATCGATCCTGAAGATGTTTTAGTCATACATGATGACTTTGATCTACCATTGGGGAAACTACGACTACGTAATCAAGGAACTGGTGGATCACATAATGGAATGAAAAATATAATATTACATTTAAGTACCAATAAGATTTGTCGTATTAGGGTTGGTATTGGTAAAGACCGCTTTATTGAACAAAAGGATTATGTATTAGGTAAATTTAAGAAAGATGAATTAGAAACCTTACAAAAGACCGTCAACACTTGTATTGAGGCGTTAATGGATTATCCTAAAATGACTTTTGTGGATCTAATGACTAAATATAACACAGGCAAAGATGAATAATATATTACAGATATTAAAAGATAACCCAGGAGTAAAAGCTCTTATAGATAAAGAAGAAGGATTAGCTTCTTTGACGATGATCGAAGAAGCTCTTTTACTTGCGTCTTATTTCAAAGAAACTAAAAAGAACGTTATTGTCGTCAAAAACAACGCCTACAACGCTCAACGCTTATTTGAATACATACGAAACATTGATGATGATCATAAGATATTACTATTTAATGTAGAAGAATCTCTTAGGATAGAAGCGATCGCTGCCTCACCTGAGACAATGGCTGATAAAATAGAAACCTTGAGTAGGTTGGTTCAAGGTGATCAATATATGTTAATCACCAATACAGCAGGACTACTCAAACATTTACCAGATTATGATCATTTCGCTAACAGTGTTATCCAATTAAAAATCGATCAAGAGATCACGATTGATGAATTAAGTAGAAAGTTGATCAGTAGTGGTTATCAAATGACGGCTAGAGTTGATCAACCATTAACCTTCGCAAGACGTGGTGGTATTATCGATGTTTTTTCAATTAATTACGATTCACCAATAAGGATCGAATTTTTTGATACAATGATCGATAGTTTGCGCTATTTTGATATTTCAAGCCAAAGAACGATTACCTTGGTCAATGAGGTAAATATTATACCAGCAACGGATATTTTGTTTACACAAGATCAGATAGCTGAAATCACGCAAAATGTACAGATACAACTAGAAAAAGAACGATCAAATATAACTAATGATGATCATCTTGTATTGGCTGAGAATATAAACAGGGATCTTGATTATATAAAGAATCATATCAAGGATAATTATCTATATCGCTACTATGCCTATCTTACAAAGACATCATCGATTGTGGATTATTTAAAAGATCCTTTGATCATTATGTCAACCCAAGAAGAGATTTATCTTAACAATCGTAATCTGGTTGAAGAAAATGTCATATACATGCAAGAGCTTTATAGTGAAAGGAATGCATTATTAAAATTCAAATTATTTAATGATGTTAATGAAGTATTAGCCAAGCAAAGTGTATATCAAGTTCATCAATTTCCATCGTTAAAAAAACAGATAAACTCGAAGATCTTGACACTGAGTGTTCCTGAACAACCATTAGATATAACACTTAAAATAATCACTAAAGAAGTTGAAGATCATAGAGTCATACTATGTCTGAATGAAAAAGAGCTAAAGATCATCATTGATCCTTTGATCACAATGAACATCCCTTATCAAATAATTGATAATGAAAGTCCTATCCCAAAGGGTCTTTCATTGTGTCTTTATCCACTTGTGGAAGGATTTGAGATTAGTGATCAAAAGCTAATCGTTTATAGTGGTAAAGAACTATTTAAGAATCAGACAAAGATTGGTCGTTATGCGAATAAATTTAAAGAGGCAGAAGTACTTAGTAGTTATCTTGATCTAAATAAGGGGGATTATATCGTTCATAATCTTTATGGTATTGGTAAGTATATGGGTATCATTAC
Organism: uncultured Erysipelotrichaceae bacterium; assembly: GCA_964501425.1. Classification (GTDB taxonomy): domain Bacteria; phylum Bacillota_I; class Bacilli_A; order Erysipelotrichales; family Erysipelotrichaceae; genus JAQUCI01. The sequence goes on along the minus strand of CAZCSQ010000028.1, from coordinate 3,507 downwards.
CAAACAGATCGAACATCATCATAAGGATTTTCTAAATATCGCTTATCGTGGTGATGATATATTATTAGTTCCACTTGAGCAATTTCAATTAGTGAGAAAGTTTGTTTCGCGTGATGGGGTAACACCCAAGCTTAATAAACTAGGAACGAGTGAATGGGCTAAAACAAAAGCAACGATCAAAGAAAGTGTCAATGATATCGCTGAGCGATTGATCGAATTATACTCGATACGTGAAAAGAAGATTGGCCATGCATTTAAGCCAGATAATGAGATGCAGATAGCTTTTGAGGAAGAATTTGCTTATGAGTTAACTGATGATCAAAAACAAGCGGTTATCGAGATTAAAGCCGATATGATGGATGAAAAACCAATGGATCGACTTGTGTGTGGAGATGTTGGTTTTGGTAAGACAGAGGTCGCAATAAGAGCGGCGTTTAAAGCAGTACTTGAAAATAAGCAGGTTGCCTTCTTATGTCCTACGACAATATTAGCTCACCAGCACTATGAAACCTTCATGAAGCGCTTTAAGAATTATCCAGTTAAGATTGGCTTGTTGAATCGTTTTGTACTTGAGAGTAAACAAAAAGAAGTTTTATATGATGTAAAAAATCATCAAATTGATATCTTGATCGGGACGCATCGAATCTTATCTAAAGATATCAAATTTGTGGATCTTGGACTTTTGATCATTGATGAAGAACAACGCTTTGGTGTTGAACACAAAGAAAAGATCAAGGAGTATAAACAAACGATCGATGTTTTATCATTAAGCGCTACTCCTATACCAAGGACTTTACAAATGTCACTAATTGGTATTAGATCTTTATCACAATTGAATACACCACCATCAAATCGCTTACCAGTATTAACATATGTAATTGAGCGTAATCGTAATATCATCAAAGAGATCATTCAAAGAGAACTATTAAGAAACGGTCAAGTATTTTATCTATATAACAACGTGAAAGAGATCTATGCTTTAGCTGCTAGATTAAAGAGTGATTTACCAGAAGCGAAGATCGCTGTTGCCCATGGACAAATGGGTAGACAAGAAATAGAAGAGGTTATGTATCGGTTTGTTAATAATGAATACAATGTTTTGATTTGTACAACGATTATTGAAACAGGTATTGATATTCCTAATGCCAATACCATGATCATCGAAAACGCTGATCGTTTTGGTCTATCACAGTTGTATCAGATCAAAGGAAGAGTGGGTAGAAGTGATCGCTTAGCGTATGCTTATTTAATGTATTCCCCAGCAAAACAATTATCCGAAATAGCACAGAAACGCTTACAGTCAATTAAAGAGTTCACTGAACTCGGCAGTGGCTATAAGATTGCCATGCGTGATCTAACGATTCGCGGAGCTGGTGATCTATTAGGACCCAAACAATCAGGATTTATTGATACGGTTGGTATTGACATGTATATTGAGATGTTACAGGAAGCGATCAGTGAGAAAAGAGGCATCTTTAAAGCTAAGGAAGAAGAAGAAATACGGACTCCTTTACATATTGATGCTTATATACCCGAAAAATTCACATTGAGAGATTATGATAAACTAACGATCTATCAAAGGATCGATAAGTGTAAAGATTTGAAGGAGTTGATCGCACTAGAAGATGAAGTAACAGATATGTATGGAAAACTACCAGTACCAGTAGAACTTTTATTTGAGAAGAAACGACTTGAGATCTTGATCAAAGAACCACGGATCAAAAGATTCAAAGAAACAAAACAAGGTGCTGAGATTATCTTTAGTGAAGAATTCTCGAAGAATGTTAATGGTATTAAGTTGTTTGAAGAAGTCGGTAAGATTAGTAGTGATATTGAACTTAGGTATCTAAAAGGATCGATCATCATTAAATTCAATAATCAAAAGGAATGGTTAAAACAAGTAATGTCGGTACTGAGAAAGGATTTTCATTAAATGCGTTTAGATAAATATTTAAAAGTGACAAGAATCTTAAAAAGGCGAGAAGTTGGTAAAGAACTGGCTAAAAACCAACGAGTTTTGATCAATGGTAAGATTGCTAAACCATCATCAGAGATAAAGATCAATGATGAGATTGAAGTCATTTTTGGTAACAGACACTTGTTAGTTAGAGTCTTAAAGATTCAAGATTATACCAAAAAAGCAGAAGCGGATATGATGTATGAAGTGGTCAATGAGTTTAGTGAAAAGTAAGTTTCACTTTTCAAAGGTTGCAAATTCATCATTACCAGTTATAATAAATTACGTAAGACGATTAGGATGATGTTAAATGAGTAAATCAAGAATCAAGAAGAAAAAAGTCAAAACACTATCAGTGCTTGTTAGTTTGATCCTTTTATGTGGCGCTGGGTTTTTCTTGTATCAAGCTTTTAATGAGATCGTCAACACTTACAATCTGACTAAAGAATTGAGAACTGCTCAATCCATCTTAGAGCAGATTGATAATGAGAACCAATATCTTAAAGAACAAAAGACTAAATTAGAAGATCCTGAGTATGTGAAAAGCTATGCCCGAGGAACTTATATGTTATCAAAGGATGGAGAACAAATATTTTATCTTCCTTCTAATGATTAACTAATTATCATTACGATTTGATTTATGATCGGATATTCTTTTAGGCTTGGATTTTAATTAGTATAGGAGAAACTATGACAAAAAGAAGGCTAAAAATCAAAAATGTACTTCTCTATTCTGTCTTGCTTGTCTTTTTTATCTTTATTGGTAATCTATCGATCAGTGCAATCAAGGATAGTATGTTAGTAGATGGTTATCAATTCGTTGTTGATGGTGAAGTATGGTTTATGCTTGGCGATCAAGAAGAATTGAAGACGATCATTACGGAATACCAAGATAGTTATAAAAGTGGTATTGGTAGTGGAGTAACGATTACCGAAGTTGGCTTTGTCCAAGATGTACAGGTCGTTACAGTTCGTACTGAAGAAGAAAAATTAAATGATATAGCAACAGCTAAAGAAAAGATATATGAAAATGATAAAGAAGCTGTTTATTATACGGTAGAACCAGGTGATAACCTTTGGGATATCTCGCAAAACTTATCAATATCCTTTTATGAGTTTGTTAATCTGAATTGCGATATCGATGTTGATAAGATTTGGCCAGGAGATGAATTACTATTAGAACCCAAAGATCCAAAGTTAGATGTTTATATCAAATTACAATCAACAGTACTAGAATCAATACCATATACAACTCATTACATCGAAGATAATACATTATATAGTACTCAACGAACAGTTGTATCAGCTGGGGTTGAAGGTGAGAAAAACGTTACTTACGCTATTAAGATGTTAAATGGTTATGAAGATGAAACAATCGTACTAGATGAGTTGATCTTAACTCAACCAATTGAAGCGGTTGTCAAAAGAGGAACAAAACGGACATTATCAATTATAAGTAGTAATGACTTTGGAGTGGTAAAAGGTAGAAGAACTAGCGGTTATGGTTGGCGTACTGATCCAATATCAGGGAAAAAGACCTTCCATGATGG
>CAZCSQ010000027.1:12403-19065 GCA_964501425.1 uncultured Erysipelotrichaceae bacterium | reverse complement strand
CACCTTCGTCATGTTGTTAAATGATCCACTTAATGTTGAAAGATTTGTTGAGGATAGTGCGGATAGTTTACCGCGTTTTACAAAATTAAACGCTAATGATGAATTATTCCAGAAGTTTGCTAAACCATTAGATACGATGTCGTTATTTGCTAGTATCATTGTTTGGATAGTAGTCATTAATGCGGTTGTTATCATTAGCTTGGTCACAGCTTTGACAATGAAGACACGTGAACATGAAATCGGTATTCTGCTATCGATGGGTGTAAGTAAATTTAAAGTCGTGAGCCAATTGTTTACTGAATTAGCGATAGTTGCTGTTATTGGTTTTAGTTTAGCGGTATTAAGCGGTAGTATGATGGCCAAAGGTATTGGCCAAGCCGTTCTTGATTACCAATTAGCTAATACAGAAACTGATGATGATTATTACTATTACGATGATACATATTTCACAGAAATTACTCAGGAAGATATGATGAGTGAATATGAAGTTAGTGTCAATCCAGTAATAATAGGTGAGATCTATTTGATGGGTATGGGAGTAGTACTTGTAAGTATCCTAATTCCTTCTTATATGATCATGCGTTTTAATCCTAAAAAGATATTAACGAACACGTATTAGGGGGGAGAAAAAATGTTAAAACTAGAAAATGTAACATATAGCTATATCGACGGTGGTAATAAACGGACGATATTAGATAATATCAATTATGAGTTTGAAGCTGGTAAGTTTTATACGATATTAGGTCCAAGTGGTAGCGGTAAGACAACTTTGTTGTCAATTATTGCTGGTTTGGATAAACCAGAAAGTGGTAAAGTCTACTATAAGGGTGAGGATATTGATAAATTAGGCTTAGCTAGCTATCGTCGTAATAAGATTGGGATCGTCTTTCAACAGTTTAACCTGTTGACCTATTTAACAGCTGTTGAAAATATTGAATTAGCCATGTCTGAGACGGATAATGAGATTCCTAAGAACATGCGTGAGGTTGCTTATGCACTATTAGAGAAATTTGGTATTGTAAAGAGCAAAGCTGATCGTATGATCAATAAATTATCTGGTGGTGAACAACAACGGGTTGCGATCGCAAGAGCGATCGCCTCGAATGTAGATCTTATCTTTGCGGATGAACCGACTGGTAACTTAGATACAGAAACGGAAGGCGAGATCATCAAGATCTTTAAGAATCTTACTAAAGAGTTTAATAAGACTGTCATTGTGGTAACTCATTCAACGATCGTTAGTGAATTGAGTGATTATCGTTTGTATCTTAATAATCGTACTCTAAGTGATATGTAAATAGAGAAGAAAGGGCTAGGATTAACCCTTTTTTTGTGTGAAGATGGTAGAGTTGATCGATGGCTACTTGAAAATAAATAATGTATAATAGGTATACAATTGTGAGGAAATTATGGAAAAAGATTTTATCGTGATCAGAGGTGCACGTGAAAATAACCTCAAGAACCTTGATATTGATATTCCCCGAAATAAGCTTGTGGTCATGACGGGATTGTCTGGTTCAGGGAAGACATCTTTGGCTTTTGATACGATCTATGCAGAAGGTCAAAGACGATATGTTGAATCATTAAGCACTTATGCTAGACAGTTTTTAGATAATGTGGATAAGCCTGATGTTGATATGATCGAAGGTTTATCACCATCGATCGCTATCGATCAAAAATCAACTAGTAATAATCCCAGGTCGACGGTGGGTACGATTACTGAAATATATGATTATTTAAGATTGATGTATGCGCGAGTTGGAACGCCTTTTTGTCCAACCCATAATGCTAAGATTGAATCCCAAACGATGAAACAGATGATCGATCGGATCATGGAATATGAAGATGGTACGAGAATGATGGTCATGGCACCGGTAATTAAACGCCAAAAAGGGACGCACAAGGATTTGTTGGCTAAACTACAAAGTGAAGGTTTTATCCGTGTTCGCATTGATGGTGAAGTTCGTTTGTTGGAAGATGAGATCACTCTTGAGAAAAACAAGAATCATGATATCTTTGTGATCGTTGATCGCATCGTTAAGAAAGACGATAGTCGCTCTCGTATTCACGATTCTTTAGAAACGGGTTTAAAACTAGCTGATGGTTTAGTTGTGGTTAATATAAAAAACGAAGATATCCTTTTCTCACAAAACTATGCTTGTGATATCTGTGGCTTTTCTTTACCATCACTTGAGCCAAGACTTTTTTCTTTTAATTCACCACTGGGGGCGTGTGATGTTTGTAAGGGGTTAGGTGTTACTCAACATGTAGATGTGGAATTATTAATGCCAGATCTTAATAAATCCATTCGTCGGGGTGGAATTGTTTATTATAAAAACATTTTGAATACCAATAACCTTGAGTGGCAGATGTTTAGGACCTTGCTTGCTCATTATAAAATCAGTATTGATAAACCGCTTAAAGATTTTACTAATGAAGAAATGAATATTGTTTTAAATGGTTCATTAGAACCGATGGAATATGAACTGAATTCTAATAGTGGTAATCATTATAAAAGATTTGATTATATCGAAGGTGTGGCGAAATTGATCGAAAGAAGATATTGGGAAACAACTTCATCAATGGCTAGAGAATGGTATGCGACTTTTATGGCTGAACAGACCTGTTATAAGTGTCATGGAAGTCGATTAAATGAAATGGCGTTAAGTGTTAGGGTGAATGATAAAAATATCTATCAATGGACACAAATGTCAATCAAGCAAGCGCTTGTATTTATGGATAATCTTAAACTTGATCCAATGAAGGCTGAGATAGCTCGATTGGTGATCAAAGAGATCAATGCTCGCTTAACTTTTTTGAAGGATGTGGGTTTAGAGTATCTTACACTTGATCGTTTAGCGGGCTCTTTATCAGGTGGTGAGGCACAACGTATTAGACTTGCGACTCAGATTGGTTCTCATTTGACAGGGGTACTATATGTATTGGATGAGCCATCGATTGGTTTACACCAAAGAGATAATGATCGCTTGATCTCAACATTGAAGAACATGCGAGATTTGGGTAATACAGTGATCGTTGTTGAACATGATGAAGAAACGATGTTAGCTTGTGATCATCTAATTGATATTGGTCCTGGAGCTGGTAAACATGGTGGAGAAGTAGTGGCGCAGGGAACGCCGGCGGAAGTTATGGCTAATGAAGCATCACTAACGGGACAATATTTGGCTCATAAGCTGGTTATTCCTTATCCTGAAAAAAGAAGAAAAGGTAATGGTAAATTCCTTCAAATAGTTAAAGCTAGTGAAAATAATCTAAAGGATATATCTTTAAAACTACCACTTGGAACATTTATCTGTGTTACTGGTGTTAGTGGTAGTGGCAAATCAACGCTTGTCATGGAAATATTGGGTAAGGCAATTCAACAGAAATTGGGACGTGTTAGAGTTAGACCGGGTAAGCACCAAGCATTAAAGGGTTATGAAAACATTGATAAGATCATCGTGATCGATCAAGATCCAATTGGTCGTACGCCACGAAGTAATCCTGTTACTTATACAGGGGTCTTTGATCATATACGTGATCTATTTGCGCAAACGATCGAGGCCAAAATGCGGGGTTATAATAAGGGTCGTTTCTCATTTAATGTAGGTGGTGGTCGTTGTGATCGTTGTCAAGGTGATGGTATTAAGCGTATTTCCATGAACTTCTTACCAGATGTTTACGTTCCGTGTGAAGAGTGTGGCGGTAAGCGGTACAACGAAGAAACCCTACAAGTCACATATAAAGGCAAGAATATTTATGATATATTAGAGATGACAATTGAAGAAGCTTTGGAGTTTTTCCATGGTATTCATAAGATCAAACATGGTATCCAAACTTTGATCGATGTTGGTCTTGATTATATCAAACTGGGACAATCAGCTACGACTCTTAGTGGTGGGGAAGCTCAAAGGATCAAACTGGCGAGCGAACTCAAGAAAAGACCGACAGGAAAGACGCTATACATCTTAGATGAGCCAACCACGGGATTACATAGTCATGATGTCAAGAAATTATTGGTTATCTTACAGCGGATTGTTGATAATGGCGATACGATCGTGATCATTGAACATAATCTTGATATCATTAAAAACGCTGATCATATCATTGATCTTGGACCAGAGGGTGGCGATGAAGGTGGTTATGTGATCGCTTCAGGAACACCAGAGGCTGTCAGTAAAGTAGAAGGTAGTTATACGGGTAAATACCTCAAGAAGGTGTTACAATACCGCTAGGAGGTCATTATGAATACTAAAAGACATGTAACGATCAAAGAACTTAATGATTTCTTTCAATTCAAACAACTGACTGGTAATGATGAATCATTAAAAAGACTAATTGTGGTACCAGACACAAATCGCCCTGGCTTAGAATTAGCGGGGTTTAATGAGAAAAGTGATTTCAATCGCGTTACTTTATTGGGACAAAAAGAAATGGCATATATTCGTACATTAAGTGATGAAGCGCTGTTTGAGCGTTTTGATTTTATCACCAATGATATCGTGCCCTGTATTGTGATAACTCATGGTGAAACACTACATCCTATCCTTGAGAAGATTGCGAATAACAAGAACTTCCCAGTTTTTTCATCTAGTTTACCGACGAATAGGGTAATGGTCAATGTCGTTAGTTTCTTGGATGATAGATTAGCTAATTTCAGTAATATTCATGGTGGCTTGATGAGTATCTTTGGAAAGGGAGTATTAATCACTGGTGAAAGTGGTATTGGTAAAAGTGAGTTAGCCTTAGATTTGATCAATCGTGGACATGTCCTTGTGGCGGATGATCGGGTTGATGTTTATCGCATGCATAATCGCATTATTGGAAAAGCTCCTAAACTATTAAGAGGTTATCTTGAAATAAGAGGCATTGGTATCATCGATGTTGTTAAGATGTTTGGCGCACGCGCTATCCTTGATGATATTCAAATTGAATTCATCATTCACTTAGAGCATTTTGATTCTAAGGCGATTTATGAAAGAATTGGTAATGAGGAAACATTTCAAGAGATCATTAATCTTAAAGTGCCTAAGCTTACCTTACCTGTTAAAGAAGGTCGCAATATGTCAGTCTTAGTGGAATCGGCAGTAACCAACTTTACCCTCAAACAAATGGGAATCAACAGTTCACAAGACTTTGAACAGATGGTTTATGATCATATTGTTGAAGAAAATAAAAGAAAAGAGATAGAAGAGAAAGAGTAGGTAAGAATATGCGTTTATTTCCAGATTTATCAACGATCTTCAGTATTGGTGCCTTTAGTTTAAGATGGTATCCAGTATTGATCATTATTGGTGGAATGTTTATATATTGGTACAGTTCACGTAACTTTAAGAAAGCGGGTTATTCACAAGATATCGCTGATGATCTGTTTATTGGTTGTACGATATCGGCTGTTGTGGGAGCTAGATTATGGTTTGTGGTCTTTTATGATCTTGGATATTATCTTAGTAACCCTTTAGAGATCTTACAAACATGGGAGGGTGGTTTAGCCATCCAAGGAGCGATCTTGGCTGGAGTTATCTTTGCGCTTTTTTATTGTCGTCGTAAACACATTAGTGCCTTGCGCTTATGTGATATGATCTTTCCTAGTATGTTAGTCGCGCAAGCGATCGGAAGATGGGGAAACTTCTTTAATCAAGAAGCTTTTGGACGAATCGTCCCTGAGTCGTTTTATAATGGTTGGCCTTCATTTATTAAGGAAGTCATGTATATCAATGGCAACTTTCAAGAACCTACTTTCTTATATGAAGGTTTAGGTAACCTACTTGGGTTTGTGTTGATCGTATTTGTATATAAACGTTTTTCTAAACCTAAACGAGGAGATCTTGTTTACGCTTATTTGATGTGGTATGGCGTTGTTCGTTTGATCGTTGAACAATTTAGATCAGATAGCTTGATGTTTTTAGGATTAAAGATGGCCCAATTGACATCGATCGCTTTTATCTTGATTGGTGCTTTGGGAATGTTTGGTCTATACAGAAAGATGTTTAAACAAAAACCAATTGTCTTATTTGATTTTGATGGAACGATCGCTGATACAGAAGGCGTTATTTTAGCTACGTATGAAACCTTATTTAAGAAATACTTACCTGAATATACTTTAACGGATCAAGATAAAGTTGAACTTTTAGGTCCTACCCTTAAGGAAACTTTTGAGAAATATAATTTTCCTAAAGATACAGCTGAATTGATCAAAGAATATCGTACATTAAACTTTGCTTTACATGAACAATATGTAAAGGCTATGGATGGAGCTAAGGAATTATTAGAATATTTACAGTCTGAAGGATATAAATTGGGTATTGTTTCGAATAAATTTACTGATGCGATCAACCTAGGATTAAAGCTTACTGATTTGGACACTTACTTTGATGTGGTCATTGGTCTTGAAAAGGTCACTGATCCAAAACCTGATCCAGAAGGTATTCGTAAGGCTTGTATCGCCCTTGGTGGAAAATATGATAATTGTATCTATGTCGGTGATAACTTCAACGATATGATGGCTGGGATCAATGCTGGGGTCTTTACGATTGGTTTTAATGAAGATCAAGCTCGTACAGAAAACATGATCAAAGCTAATCCTAATCGGGTAGTTGATAAATTGATCGATATTATCGAGATATTAAAGGAGGACATTTCATGGACAAAAGATATGAACT
>CAZCSQ010000027.1:8576-12303 GCA_964501425.1 uncultured Erysipelotrichaceae bacterium | reverse complement strand
AAAAACTAACAGGTAAAGGTGTGTCATATTGTGCTGTGTGTGATGGGGCTTTCTTTAGAGATAAAGTTGTGACTGTCATTGGTGGTGGTAATTCAGCACTTGAGGAATCACTATATTTGACCAGCTTTGCGAAAGAGATCAATCTTATCATTCGTCGTGATGTCTTTAGAGGTGATAAACTGGCCCAACAAAAAGTTTTAGATCATCCTAAGATAAAGATCATACGTAAACATGTACCACTTGAGATAATTGAAGACAATGGTCGTGTTGGAGCGATCGTGATCGAAAATGTTGAGACTAAAGAAAAGACAACGTTAAAGACTGATGGCATCTTCCCCTATATTGGGGCAGATCCGATCACGGGGATGATCAAGCATTTGCCAGTATTAGATAAAGATGGTTATATCCTAGTCGATGATCATATGATGACAAGTGTTCCTGGTTTATTTGGTGTGGGTGATGTTAATGCGAAGTATTTACGTCAAGTAGTGACAGCGACCGCTGATGGAGCGATTGCGGCGCAAGCGGTTTTCCATCATATATCAGGATAGAACAAAAGATACCCCGTGTTCAGTTAATGACATGGGGTTTTATAGTCTTTATTTTGACTAATATCGGTCATTAACGATTGAGAAACACCCGGTAGCGTGGTAAAATAATCTGGAGGTCAAGCTATGAAAAAAGTGGTCGTAATTGGAGGCGGAACTGGACAATCAGTCATGCTTCGTGGATTAAAGGAAATACCAGATATTCAATTAGCGACGATCGTAACGGTCGCCGATGATGGTGGCAGTACGGGACGTTTACGTCGTTCTTTTCATTTACCAGCTATGGGTGATATTCGTAATGTTTTGATCGCTTTAAGTGAATCAGAACCATTACTTACTAAAATGATGGATTTTCGTTTTGAAGGTGATGAAGATAATGAAATAGCTGGTCATAATCTTGGTAATTTGATGTTGACGGCGTTGACTAAGTCATCTGGTAGTTTTATGAATGCGATCGCTGATCTATCTAAAGTATTAAAGATCAAAGGGGAGATCATCCCAGCTTCATCGCAAGCGATCACATTGTGTGCCCGTATGAGTGACAATACGATCGTTAGAGGTGAATCCAATATTCCTAAATACGCTAATCGTATTCAAGAAGTTTTTTATCAAGAAGAAGTCAAAGCCACAGATGAGGCTCTAAGAGCTATTTTAGAGGCTGATGTGATCATTTTTGGGATAGGTAGTCTTTATACTAGTATCCTTCCTAATGTCGTCATACGTGAACTTAGAGAGGCTTTGTTGAAGACAAAGGCTACTAAGGTTTATTTATGTAATGCGATGACTCAACCTGGTGAAACAGATGATTATTACTTAGAAGATCATGTTAAAGCCATTGAAGATCATCTACATGGTAGTGTTGATGTAGTGATCTACGCTAATGATCTATTACCGCCTGAGGTATTAGAAAGATATATAAGGGAAAGAGCTTTTCCGGTATTACATAAAGAATGTGAACACCACTATCTGATTGAAGAATATCCATTATTGAGTTTTAATGGTCAACTTATTCGTCATGATTCACAAAAGATCAAAGAGATATTTACTGATGTATTAGCAAGGTATGGTCATAAATAATGTCATTTACAACGGAAGTTAAAAGTGAAATAGGTGGAAATATTCTTAAGCCTTGTTGTAAGAAGGCTCAGTTATCGGCTTTGATCCAATTATGTAGTTCGATTAATATTAATAATCAAGGATTATCGTTAGCGATCAAGACGGAAAATGCGACAACAGCGAAACGGATATGGTTATTATTAAAGGAAAGCTATGATCCTAAAATGGAGTTAGCAGTCATCAAAAAGATGAAGCTTAAGAAGAATAATATCTACATGATCAAAGTAATCAATAAAAGTGAAGAGATCTTGATCGAATTAGATCTTTTTTCAAAAGGCATGATCAGAAGTCATCCAAGTTATGAAACTGTAAGAAAAGAATGTTGTGCTCGGGCTTATCTAGCGGGCGCTTTTATGGCCAGTGGTAGTGTAAACTCTCCTACTAAAAGTAATTATCATCTTGAAATAGCGACACTTGCGGAAGATCATGCGATCTTTATCCAAAAGATCATGAAAAGATTTGAATTACCTGCTAAATATATCAAACGACGTAATCAACATGTTATCTATCTTAAAGCTAGTGAAAAGATATCTGACTTTATGCGTTTTGTTGGAGCTCATAATTCGGTCATGGCTTTTGAAGATCTAAGGATTCAACGTGATTTCCGTAATAGTCTTACGCGTCTTGATAATTGTGAAGTGGCCAATGAAGTTAAGACTCTTGAAGCCGGACGTCGTCAATTAGCGGACATCGCTATCTTAGAAGAGCAAGATCGAATTCGTTATCTTGATAAGAAGCTCCAAGAAGTGATAGAATTACGGAAAGACTTACCTGAGGCAAGTCTTAATGAGTTGTGTGATGAATATGAAAACAGAACCCAAAATACGATCAGTAAATCGGGAATGAAACATCGTTTAGCTAAGATATCGGAGTTAGCGGCTAAACTAAGTGAATAGAAATCGCTTTTTTATCATAATAAAGTTATAATATTGGAGGTGATGTTATCGTGAGAGGCTTTTCAGGAATATTTATATTTATTATCGTAATGGTATTATTACAAGCAGCGTGGCCACTATTGGTCCTTTTTGGTATATATATGGCTGTCCGCTATTTCTTGTCGATGATCAGATATCAAAAAGATGTTGAACAACAAGAAACACAAGAAAGACAACAAGTGAATGAAGATTGGGTAAAACGTAGTTTTCAACAATCATCGACACCAAAAGACATCATAGATGTCGAGTATACCGAAAGAGACGCTGACAAATGATATGAATGATAACTGTCTAAAACCAGTAGGAATCAATGATGTTGAGCTAATCAATACTTACTTAAAGAAAGCTCAATATGAAGAAAGTAATCACAATGTCGTTAATATGATGTTATGGTTAGATTTTTTTAAGCTTTACCAATGGCATGATGATAACATCATGATCTTGATCTGTGAGTTTAAAGACATTACCTTTGCGTATATGCCACTTTGTGAGAAAAAATATTTTCTACAAGGGATTGTGATCATTGATGAGATCTTTAATAAATTACAAAAACAACCAGTGTTGAATTGTTACGTGGAAGAATATGTGAAACTAATTGAAAACAGTGGGAAAGATTATCAATTTAGTGAATATCGTGATATTTTCGATTATGTCTATGAAACAGAAAAACTACGCACATTTAGTGGAAAGAAACTGCAAAAGAAAAGAAATAATTTAAATGCTTTTTATCGTCTTTATCAAGACGTGTATAAATATGAACCTTTAAGCAAGGCCAATATTGAAGAATGTCGCGATTTTTTAGATGATTGGCGGGATGAGCTATGTGATGAGTTTTTACTACACGAAAGTGTTGGAATTGAACGAATTTTTGATAATTGGGAAGCGTTACCAGTGACTGGTGGCCTTATTAGAATTAAAGGATGCGTTCGGGCTTTTATAATCGGAAGCGAACTGTCTTCACAAATGGGTCAGATCAATGTAGAAAAAGCAGATGAAGAGATCCGAGGTTTATATCAAGCTATCTTAAAGGAGTATTTATTAAATAATATGTTGGATAAACTCTATTTAAATCGCGAAGATGATATGGGAAAACCTAATCTTCAACAGGCAAAACAAGCATATAATCCC
>CAZCSQ010000027.1:0-8476 GCA_964501425.1 uncultured Erysipelotrichaceae bacterium | reverse complement strand
CGAAGATGATATGGGAAAACCTAATCTTCAACAGGCAAAACAAGCATATAATCCCCTTTTTATGATCAAAAAATACATTGGGAAAGGGTAAGACATGATTAAAAGAGCTTTAGAATCAGATGCTGATAAGCTTAAAGAGATATATGATCTATTATATGATCCAGGCTATGTTTCATTCTATTTTGAGCATGTATATAAACCATTTAATACTTATGTGGTCAAACAGAAAAATGAGATTGTCGCAAGTGTTAGTGTCAATCGTCATGGAACAATGATCAATGGTAAGAAGTTAAATGTTAGTTACTTAACAGGACTATATATTAGTAATGATGTTGATAGTCAAGACTTATATAAAACGATGTTAGCTGAAGTAGTTGAAGAAATGACTTATAATGATCTGATTACGATCATCAAAGCTGAAGATAAAGATTATTACGAAGATTTAGGATTTGAAGCTATATACCAAAGGAAAAACTATCGAATTACTCGTGATCAATTACCTTTTTATTCAGATATTGGGATTGTTGATCAGTTAAGCAGTATTGATATGAAAGAAGTCTATCACCACTTTACACAGCACTTTGATGGTTATTTTCATCGTGATATAGATTATTATGATCTTAAACAAGCGTGGATTGATAACAGTGATTATACGCTTATTGGTTATGTTAATAAAGAAAACATTCCAGAGGGTTACATGATCCTGGATGAAAGAAAGAGCACAGTTATAATTAAAGAGATTGTCTATCTAAATTCGGTTGCGTTTGTAAAATTACTTAATCGGGCTTTAAGTATTCGTGGAGCGATCAAATTATCGTTGCCTAAAGAACTAAATATGGATAAGATTATACCGCAATTGGCTTATGAAATTGAAGATCATGTTTATGCCAGGATAAATGATATAGAACTATTTAATCGTTTATATAACACAGAGATAAATGACGTCAAACAAGTATTCAAACTAAGTAAAAAACCGTTGTTTATAAATGAGATATTCTAATTATTGAATAATTGTTAATATTTTCACAATTGACTTTTAACATGATAGTACGTATAATGAAGAGTGTCAAGAGGAGGACTTTTTTATGACAGTAAAAGTTGCTATTAATGGATTTGGACGCATTGGTCGTCTTGCATTCAGACAAATGTTTGGTGCTGAAGGATATGAAGTTGTTGCGATAAATGATTTAACAGCTCCAGATATGCTGGCCCACTTATTAAAATATGACTCAGCTCAAGGAAGATATGGTCATGATGTGGTCGCAAAAGAAGATTCTATCGTTGTTGATGGAAAAGAGATTAAGATTTATAAGGAAGCTGACGCAAGTAAATTACCTTGGGGTAGTTTAGATGTTGATGTTGTATTAGAGTGTACTGGTTTTTATACATCAAAAGAAAAATCACAAGCTCATATTAATGCTGGTGCAAAGAAAGTTGTTATTTCAGCCCCTGCTGGAAATGACCTTCCAACTGTTGTATACAATGTTAACCATAACATTATCAAAGCTGAAGACAACATCGTATCAGCTGCTAGCTGTACAACCAACTGCTTAGCCCCTATGGCTAAGGCACTAAATGATTTTGCACCTATTCAATCAGGTATCATGACAACTATTCATGCTTATACTGGTGATCAAAATACCCAAGATGGACCACATCGTAAGGGTGACTTGCGTCGTGCTCGTGCTGCTGCTGCAAACATCGTACCTAATTCAACTGGTGCTGCTAAAGCTATCGGTTTGGTCATTCCTGAATTAAATGGTAAATTGATTGGTTCAGCTCAACGTGTTCCTACTATTACTGGTTCAGCTACGATCTTAGTCGCTGTTGTTAAGGGTAAAGACATTAGCAAGAAATCAATTAACGCTGCAATGAAAGCTGTTGCGGATGAGTCATTTGGTTATACTGAAGAAGAATTAGTATCAAGTGATATCATTGGTACAACAGTAGGTTCATTGTTTGATGCAACGCAAACAATGGTAGCCAAACTTGATGATGATACATATCAAGTACAAGTAGTTTCTTGGTATGACAATGAATATGGTTATACTTGCCAAATGGTACGTACAATCAGATACTTAGTAGAAAACTTTAAGTAAATCAAGTATTAAATCAGAGGGGATACCGTTAAGGTATCCCTTTTTCATTAATGACTTGAAGTATATATGGGGTTAAGGTAAAATAAGCATGCACGTGCCCGTGGCGCAACGGATAGCGTATTTGATTCCGATTCAAAAGGTTGCAGGTTCGATTCCTGTCGGGCACGCCATTTAGTAAAAAACTTATCAATAATAAGCGTTATAAGAGCATTTATAGTTCTTTTTTATTAATATTGCTAATAAAATATTGTCGTGAATTCACGAATATGTTAAGGTAAATAATATAGTTTAGTTGGAGACAATATGAGTTATAAAATGGAATTTGCGCTTTGTGCATTGATAATTCAGCTAGCAGTTTGTTATCGCTTCTTTAGTGAAAAACGGTTTTCAAGTAAACAGAATCGTTTGTTTTCAGCAGTGCTGATAATTGCGGCTGTTGATCTATTTCTTGATATTATTAGTTCATTAATGATAGATTTTGCTTTATCGTATCCCTATTGGCTTACATATTCGATAAACACTGTTTTCTATATGTTACAGTTATTGTTACCGTTATTATTGGTTTTGTATGTTATCGTTATCATAAAAGATTATCGTATTACAACAAAGTTAATGCTTTTGATCATTGTTCCTTGGGCATTATTTGAAATGTTTGTAATGACCAACTTTGTCCATAAAGCAATTTTCTATATTGATACCACTATTGGCTATGTTCATAATAGTGGTTTTTATTATTTATACTATGGTGCAATCATTTACATTATTATAGCCTTTATCTTTCTTTTTAGATATCGTAAACAGATCATCAAGCGTCAATATCGCGTATTCATGAGTTTTATTTGGATTGTTATACTAACGATGGCTTTACAGTATTTGTTCCCAGAGTATTTATTGACAGGTGTAGCTGTATCACTGTTTATCTATGTTGTCTATTTCTCGATGCAAAACCCCAGTGAAATGCTCGATAGTTTTACGAAAGCTTTTAATACTGAGGCGATGCACTTATTTATTTATGAAAAGTTAAGTGATAATACTAATTTTCAGCTTATTGTTGTAAATATTGACGGTATGAGAAAAGTAAACAACCTGTTTGGTGCATTGATTGGTAATGAACTAATGTTTGAGATTAGTAAATATATCCAAAGTATTAAAAACAACCCATGGGTATTTAAACTTCAAAGATCTCAATTTGTGATTATCACGCTCAATCCTAAAGATCAAGAAAGAATATTAACAGAGCTATGTTCGCGTTTGAGTAAGAGTTGGTATATCAATAATCTTGAGTTAATGGTCGAAGTCAATATTCGTTATTTTGATGAATCTTCGACCTTTAAAAGAAGTGTAGATATATTTAATTTAATTGATATCGCTTATGAAAATAATATATTGATTCAAGATAGTTTTACTATTAGCAAAATAGACCAGTCTTTGATAGATAGAGTCAATCGTCAAAATGAAATTGAAAATGCACTAAGATTTGCGCTTGATAACCAATGTCATTTGGAAATTCATTTTCAACCAATTTATTCTTTGAAAGATAAGTGTTTTAGATCGCTTGAAGCCTTGATCAGGTATACCGGAAAGGAACTTGGAAATATTTCACCAGGTGAGTTTATTCCTATAGCAGAAAAAAGTGGTCTAATCATTAAAATGGATGAGTTTGTGATCAATGAAACGCTCACTTTTATTCGTAAATATAATATCAAGGAGAAGTATAATATTGATAAAATTTCAATCAACTTATCAGCTGCTGAATTCATCAATCAAGGTTTCACAGAAAGATTTAAAGCAATATATGACAATCATAAAACGGTTGATATATCTATGTTAATATTTGAGGTAACAGAAACTGCAGCTACAATATCATATGATATTATCAATGAAGCAATGGCGACACTTAAAAAATATGGTATTACATTTGCACTAGATGATTTTGGTAAGGGATATGCGAACCTATCAGAGGTAGCGAATTTATCTTTTAATATCGTAAAACTTGATCGTAGTCTTTTAAAGATCAATATATCTGAAATAAGAAGTGATATTTTATTTACAGATTTGCTGAATATGTTTAAAAAACTTGGTATGAAAATAGTCGTTGAGGGAGTTGAAACGATTGCTGATCTTCAGAAAGTCATTGAACTTGAACCCGACTATATACAAGGTTATTATTATGCCAAACCTATGCATGTTAGAGATTTATTATTGTTTTTAAAACAGAACAAATCATCTAATTAGTTAAAGTTGCAGTTTTATCAATAACTGTATATGATTAAACTAATAGTAAGGTGATCGATACATGAAAAAAAGAAAACTCAACACACCACTGATATTAATGATATTCTTTTGTCTTGCTTTTACAGTAGTATTAGTTACATTTGAATCACATCACAACAAGATTAAAGAACAAATAAATGATAATAAAGCAAAGATATCACTACTTGAAGCTGAAAATAAAGAATTAACACATACAATATCAGAACTTGAAACAGTAAATCAAGATAAATTGCAGGAGCTATCACTATGGCAAAGACAACACGAAAAAATCAAAGCTTTAATTCAAAATTAGTTGTTGTTTTCTTAGCAGTGATGATAGTCGTTATGCTTTTTTTCTTGGTGCAAAAAATTAATTTAGTTAAGCAAGATAGTGAAATCTTGCATCAACAAAATATAGCATTGGGCATATTGAATGATGAAAAGATAACATTGACTACAGAGAAAGAAAGATACGAGAAAATCCAGACCGATTTAGATCAAGTGAAAATTCAGTATTTCATTGATGCTCAAAAACTTGAGCAGATGATAATAAATAAAGAAACAACTGCTAAAATCGCTTATTTAACCTTTGATGATGGTCCATACTTATTAACAACAAAGTTTTTGGATGTATTAGATGAGTATGATGTTTTAGCGACATTCTTCACCTTAGGAAAATCGCTTGAGTTATATGAAAGTACCTACTGGCGTATCATTGACTCTGGTCATACTTTAGCGAACCATACTTATTCGCATGATCTAAGTAAAAATGGAATATATTCAAGTGAAACTAAATTTATCAATGATCTGCTTAAACATCAGGAATTCACAAAGACCAACTTTAATATAACGACTAATGTTATGCGTTTTCCAGGTGGATCCGCTATGACGAAGCGTTTTTCCTCAACATTTAAAGATAAGATCAAAGAACTTGGATATGGCTATATCGATTGGAACATATCTTGTGGTGATGGATCAAGCCCTGTTATGCCGTATGAGGTTTATCGTGATAATGTACTTAACTCTGTATATGATAAAAAAATAATATGTGTTTTAATGCATGATTATAGTTATAATACACTACTAGCATTACCTGAAATAATTACAGGATTAGAAGCTAAAGGATATACTTTTTTACCGTTATTCTATGAGAGTACGATGATAAAAAAATAAGGTCAGTTTAAGACCTTATCAATAAAGATATTTACAATATTAGCGTCTAAATGGCTTTTTTTAAGACGATTAAGTTCAAGTATTGCTTCTTGTTTGCTTAGATACTCATAATATACATTCTTTGCGGTTAAGCCAGCATAGATATTAGCTACAGCGATTATCTTACTTAAAAGTGGTATCTCATCGCCAACTAAACCATTAGGTAAACCACTACCATCAATGTGTTCATGATGCGATAACACATATGGTGCTACCTCGCGATAACGATCAAAAAAGTTAAGGATTTTATAACCTGCTTCACAATGTTTCATGATTGATTCTTTTCTTTGAATTGAATCACGGCTGTTTCTTGTTAACATTTGATGATCTAGGGTAATCTTACCTATATCATGTAAGTATCCTGCTAAGCGTAATATATTAATATCATCTTCATTTAAACCAAGAGCTTGTCCGATTAACACAGCGTACTGGCTTGTTTGTTGAGCATGATCTAATTCAATAGGATTTTCATAGAAATAGTTTGATAAGCTTGTGATCATTTCATTTTCAAAACTCAATCGATCAGTCAATTTATTATGATACATTAAATTATCGGCTTGTGTTATCACATCATCAATAGCAGTATCAGTTTCATATTTAGTGGCACAACCAAAGGTAACGGATAGTTTTAGTTTTTCATTTACTGTATTAGCGATATGACTTTCCAAATCAATAATAATCGCTTGTGACTCTTGACGACTTGTTTTTGGCAATATAATAGCGAACTCGTCACCACCTAAACGTGTAATGACAGCGTCCTTTTGCAAGACATGTCTTAAGATATCGGTAAATTGCTTAATGAGTTGGTCCCCTTCAAAATGACCAAAAATATCATTAGTGAATTTCAAGCCATTAACATCCGCTATGATTATTGATAAAGGTAAGTTTTCGCTAGTATCTAAATTATGCTTTGCCTCATTAAAATAGCGTCTATTATATAAACCTGTTAAGGGATCAGTATTACTCAACAAGCGACTTTGTTTCTCTGCTTCAACTAAAGCGGAAATATTGATCGAAAAACAAGATGCGCCGATAATTATATGGTCTTTATTATATATTGGCGCATAATAATTTTGCCAATGTTGACGTGTGATATTTGGATCACCATATTCTTCGATTGTTTGGAAGTTTTTGCCATTAAGCGCTAGATCAAGATTACTCTTCAATCTTACTTTGTCTGACATAAAATTAATGTGATCAAAGATAACGCTTTGATTTTCGATAGCTTTACCCCAAAGAGTCGTTACTACATCTTGATGCATTTTATTGAAATAGATATAGCGATATTGACGATTGATCGCATAAATAACAATCTCATTTGAGCTATCAGCGACTGATGCTAATAAACTATTTATTTCTCTTAAACGTTGATTGCTATAGATTAACTGTTTAAGGATCAAATAGGTTAAAGCCATTATTATGACAATAAAGACAATATCAACGTACATATTGTAACTGCGTGCGTTTATATTGCCTTTTAAGTAGTAGTTAATTGAAAGTTCAGATAAGAAAAACCATAAGAAAATAACAGCAACAACCACAACTAAGTAAAATACAGTGTAATTAATGTTGCGCTTATTTATACCTAACAGTTCATTAAGATCATCCCAAGTAGATGTTTTTCTTTTCATATGATTAATTGTTAATTACCATCTTTCTAATTTAATTATAGTTTATGGTAAAAAGCTACGCAATAAAAAACCCCTTTGAGGGGTTATAGTAAGTTTTCGATGTCGTTTGCGATCTTATCTGGTGCTATTAAGGATTCATATCGCTTAATAACATTGCCATCACGATCGATCAAGAACTTCTCGAAATTCCACTTAATATCATCACCAAGAAGGTTCTTTTTTTCTTTCTTCAAAAATGCAAACAGTGGTGCTTCATTTGGACCGTTTACATCAACCTTTGCGAAACGTTTAAAGGTCGTTTGGTAATTTAATGAGCAGAACTCATTAATTTCTTCACTTGTTCCAGGAGCTTGATTCTTAAATTGATTACATGGGAAATCTAAAACTTCAAATCCCTTATCACTATATTTATCATATAGCTTCTGCAAACCATCATATTGTGGTGTAAACCCACACTTTGTTGCTGTATTGACAATTAATAAAACCTTACCTTTGAAGGTGGATAAAGACAATGGTTGTTCTTGTTGATCTAAAACCGTTATATCATATATATTCATATTTTCACTTCCTTTGTTAACTTAAGCATACTTAATATATTTATGATTGTCTATTCTTTTGCTCATTTTGATAGTTATTATATACGATAACTTTGTTTCAATATGTTATATTAAAGTTAGAAATATCAATGAAAGATCATAGTAATACTTTCATAAAAAATAAAGCGAATTGTTTGTCAGTCAAAAAAAACTATGCTAGATTTCAAGCATAAACATAAAGGGGAAACTATGACAATAAACACAAAAATGGTGTGGATTAGTGGTGAAGAACTTTATGGTTGGTTTACTTTAGGCTTGTCTGAAGTACAGTCAAACCGTAAGTATCTGAATTCAATTAATCTTTTTCCAGTAGCTGATGGCGACACCGGAACCAATATGGCTACGACAATCAAAGCGATGGTGGAAACCACCACAATAAAACAATCTTTTAGTGAAGTAATAAAAAATCTAGCACAATCGGGTTTATCCTATGCTCGCGGTAATTCCGGTATTTTGTTTGTATCATACATCAACGGCATTGCCATTGAAAGTGCAGACAATGAAAAAATGTCGATTAGCGAATTCGCATCAGCAGCACATAAAGCTGTTGAATATCTTTATAAAGCCATTGAGAAACCAGTTGAAGGAACGATGATAACCGTAATTAGTGATTGGGCTAGTTTTTTAAAGAAAAATAGTGAAAAGTATGATAACTTTATGGATTTGTTTTTGGATGCTTATCAAA
>CAZCSQ010000026.1:0-19090 GCA_964501425.1 uncultured Erysipelotrichaceae bacterium | reverse complement strand
GTTTAGACTCTTCTGTTAAACAAAAAAAGGGCCTACACTTTATTATTGCATCTATTGTCATATGGTCAATTGTAACAGGTGTTCACCTTACATCACTGCCAATGCTTACTAAAAACTTTCTAACGTTTTGCTTTACTGCTCCGTTAATGCCATTGGCATATATAATTTCTAAAATAATAAAAGTGGATTTTACCAACAAAGGCAATCCACTTACAAATTTAGGATTATTATTTTCATTAAATCAAATGTTATATTTGATAATTGCCATGTGGATTTATCCAACAATTCCTGAAAAAATGGTAATGATATTGGCCATGATCTTTGGAGCTCATTTACTTCCTTATGGTTGGTTGTATCAATCAAGGAGTTATATGGTTATGTCGATCATAATCCCGATCACCGCATTGATTGTAGGTATTAATTTTCCATCTTATATGGTGGAAGGAGTCATGGTATTTATTGAGATCATATTCACACTTCTTTTAGCTTATGAAGTGATGAAACTACCAAAAATATAATAATTTAGTGATTATAAAATAATATAAAAAGAGTAGAAACGAATTTCTACTCTTTTAAGTTTAGCTTTGTACTGGTTCAACTACGATAAATGGTTGTAGTTGGAAAGGTTTAGGTGCAATATTGCGATCAGCCCACATGTAGAACCATCTTTCAAGAGGGTAATAGTAGTAACCATCTTGCCAATGATCTGATGTATCATATGGATCAGCGAATATTAAGATGTCATCTCCAAGGCTTGGTGTACCCATTGAATCATGACCAATAATCACTTGCCAATGTCCATCCCAATCTCCCCATTCGACCATGATCGGACGGTTAGCTTTAAGGTTATCAACAATCCATTTAACAAAGAAGCTATCAGCAGCGTCTTCTACCCAGTTTTCACTTAGATCATCGTTGTCTGTAGTATATAACGACATTGCTGAGAAAGTCTTAGGTAGATTACCTGAATCATTTGCGCTTGATCCTGCAGCTTCAGACAGTAAGTCTGATTCAAGATATTCAGCCACATAAGATGTTTCAACAATGGTAAAATCTGATCTTGTTTCAAAGTATTTAGCGATATCGATTACAGTTGTACCATATTCATGATAGCTGTTAGCACTACCAGGCAGGGCACCTTCAACATCATCGTCTACGTGTGCACCCATAGCAACTGCAAGATCCATTTCGTCAGCTGTTATACCATAGTGATTTAAAACCATTAGTGTTGCGACAGTTCCACAGGACCATTCAGTGGTTTGTTGAGCTGTCTTAAAGTTAGTGATTATAGTAAGATGGTCATTACTTACCATATTGTAGAAGTCAGGGTTTACATAATATGCGCTATCGGCATGATCACCACTGTTACCATATGAATCAGCTCCGCCATATTCCTCATAATCAACCATTTCAATAGCATTAGCTTTGGTTTTAACAGTTGGTTCAACTTGTGGGTCAACTGTTTTACTGCAGCCAGCTAATGTTAAAATGGCAACAACAAAAACAATCAAAAATCTTTTCATTTTCTTTCCTTCTGTTTCTTTTATAAAACTTAGTGTTTACTATTACTAAACACTAGAGCATTATATAAAACATCTTTTTTGTTGTCAATAGTTATTTAAATAAATTTATAAAATATTATAATTTAACTAAATTCCAGATGAATACACTTGTATTTGATAGATAGACCAATGACTGTTATAATACAAAATGATCTATGAATTGATCATGAAGGACATAAAATGGATTATTTTAAGAACAGTAGTAAAATGTGGCGTTGGTTATTAGTGTTTATTTGGATGTTTCTTATTTATCTATTTTCAGCACAACCCGCTAATACTTCAAACAATATAAGCTTAGGCTTGATCGATAAAGTGTTATCGATTTTTGGTTTTTCGATACATACTGATCTGGCTTTACTTAATATCATGAATTTTGTGATCCGAAAGGCTGCACATCTATTTATCTATTTGATCTTAGGTGGTTTGATCACTAATGCTTTATGGACATATCGATTAACTAAAGGGTCACTAGTTTTATTAAGCATTACCATTGGCTCAAGCTATGCGGCGATCGATGAGTTTCATCAATTGTTTGTGGCTGGAAGAAGTGGTCAGATAAGTGATGTATTACTTGATTCATGTGGAGTGCTTATTGGTGTAATATTAGTTAGTAGCTTGTTGTTTCATAAAAGTGCATTGATCAAACATGATCAATAGTTGTTATTTCATCAGTTGTCTAGATTTGTTATAATCTAACTAGGGGGATCTATGCTTAAGATATTTGTGCCTGATCTATATATTGAAAACTATACAAAATTAAATATAGCTTATTTGAAACAACGTAATATCAAACTATTGGTATGCGATATTGATAATACACTTGTACCTTTTGATCAACATTACCCTGATGAAGGGGTTTTTGCTTTTATCAAAGAATTGAAGGATAATGACATTACTTTAGTTCTTATCTCTAACAATAAGTTAGAAAGAGTTGAAAGATTTGCTAAAGATCTTCATGTTAGGTGTTATCCATCAGCGCATAAGCCTTTGAAAAAGACTTATTTACAAGTATTAAAGGATCACGGACTTAAAGCTGATCAAGTCGCTAGTATTGGTGATCAATTGTTGACGGATGTGCTTGGTTCAAAACGTTGCCATATATTAACGATATTAGCTCAACCACTGGTAAAACGGGATATTAAATATACAAAAATCAATCGCTTTATTGAAAAAGGCGTGTATTATCTATTAGAGAGGTTTGATTTATTAAAAAGAGGTGAATTTAGTGACGATATGTAAGGGTTGTGGAGCAGTACTTCAAAATGATTTACCTAATGAAATAGGTTATACACCAAAGCAAGACAGTATATATTGTCAACGTTGTTTTCGTTTGACAAATTATGGTGATCTAATGTTTTCAGCTAAACACGCTGTAAATAGTATGGATATCTTAACAAAGGCACGTGATATGGATGCTTTGATCTTATGGGTGGTCGATCTATTTGATCTTGAATCAGCTTTACAAGAAGCCATCAATCGTTATCTTATGGGTAAAGATATCATTATGATCGCAACTAAAAGAGATCTATTACCAGATAGTTTAAAAGCTGATAAGCTAGGTAGTTATCTAATGAAGCGTTTAAAAGAGAATAATATCTGGGTCAAAGGGATCGTTGTTGTTGGAAATCATGGTCTTGATGGTAAAGATCAGATATTAAAAGCGGTTGGACATTATCGTAACAAACGCGATGTTGTGATCGTAGGTAATACCAATGCTGGTAAATCAACAATCTTAAAGAATGTCTTTAATGTTGATGAAGTCACGATTAGCCGCTACCCTGGAACGACACTAGATTATATTCCTATTTCCATGAAGGGTTATACTTTATATGATACACCAGGATTTAATAGGCAAAATAACATTCAGATATTAATGGCTGATGAAAATATCAAAGCGATCACTCCATCTAAAAAGATCAAACCGATCACTTATCAATTAAAGGATGATCAAACTTTATCAGTTGGGGGAATATTGCGTCTTGATCTAATCGGTTGTGAGGGTGTAAGTTGTGTCTGTTATTTTAGTGAACGTTTACCAATTCATCGTAGTAAGACTGAAAAAGCGGATATTCTTTGGCAAGAACAGTTTGGTAAGTTATTAAAACCAACCGTAAAGGACGAATATAGTACTAAGAAAAGATCGTTACCGGTCATTGGTGATAAATTTGATATCGTGATCTTTGGTTTAGGTTGGTTTTGTATTAGTGGTAAAGTTAAAACGATATCAATTATTGGCGATGATCAAATTGAGGTCATTAGCAGAAAGGCGATGATATAAATGTTAAACAATCGACAAAAAGCTTTTTTAAGAGCTTTAGGTAACACAGAACGTTCTATCTTTCAAGTTGGTAAAGATGGAATTAGTGATAATCTTGTTAGTGGTCTAAGTGATGGTTTAAAGGCTCATGAATTAGTAAAGTTCAACCTGTTAAAAAGTTGTCCATTAAGTGCTAATGAAGCGGCCGTGATCGTAGCTTCTAAAACACAAAGTGAGATCGTACAGATCATTGGTAGAACGATCATCTTATACAAGAAGAATCCAGAAGGAAAGATAAAACTGCCGCAATGAGTAATACCGGGCTTTTTTACGGTAGTTTTGACCCGATAACGACTATTGATATCAAACAAGCGTTATTGACGTTAAAAACGCTTAAATTGAGTCAAGTAGCCTTTGTGGTAAGTGCTGGAGCTAACTTTGATCATCGAATCAAAATGATCAAATTAGCGATCAGACCATATCGAAAATTAGGATTGTTTACTAAGAAAAAACAGGGAGTATCATATATTGATCTTGATCTAAAAGAAACGGGGTTGATCAATGATACTTTTATTTGTTTAAGTAAGGTAGTGGCTCACTATTGTGTCTTAAACCAATTGTATATAAAAGATATTGTTCAACGGAAATTGTCAGAGAAACGTTTCTTACATTGTGAATCAGCGGCCATATTATCCAAAGATCTTGCTAATCAATATGGCATTGATCCCAATATTGCTTATATTACTGGGTTATTACATGATTACACAAAAGAAATAAAAAAAGATGAACAACAACGCTTGATGAATATCTATTTTCCTAACATGATTGATACAAGTTTCAAGATACATCATCAATACACAGCGATGATCAAGGTAAGACAAGATTTTCGTATTTATGATAAAGTTATCTTAGATGCCATTGGTAATCATGTAAATGGAACAGACAAGAAAAGATTGAGCAAGATCATCTTTTGTGTGGATAAGATAGAAGATACTAGAGGCTTTGATAATCAAAAACTTAAAGAACTGTGTTTTAATGATATTGATAAAGCATTTATGATGATCAAAAGTATTCAACAAGCATATCTAAATGGAGGAAAAGAATGAGTGAATTATTAAGTATTGCCGTTAAAGCTATCGATGAAAAAAAAGGAAGTGACATTAAGATCATTGATCTACAAAGTCATAGTCCCTTAACTGATTATTTTGTTATTGCTCATGTAAATAATCAAAAAATGATGACAGCCGTTATTGATAACGTTGTTGAAAAAGCTGAGAAGGCTGGTTATGTGATCAGAGCGATCGAAGGACAAGAAGATAGTGGATGGCAATTGATCGATATGTATGATGTTATCGTTCACATCTTTTTACCAGATCAAAGATATTTCTATAATCTTGAAAAATTATGGGGAGATATGCCAGAGGTAGATCTTAATGAAATCTTATGAAATACTCGCTGATTACTATGATAAACTGATCATAGATGCCCAAGGGATCGCTGATATTGTTCGCTTTTTTACTACACATCACTA
The DNA here is from genome assembly GCA_964501425.1 of uncultured Erysipelotrichaceae bacterium. Classification (GTDB taxonomy): domain Bacteria; phylum Bacillota_I; class Bacilli_A; order Erysipelotrichales; family Erysipelotrichaceae; genus JAQUCI01. Next base: position 13,740 of record CAZCSQ010000026.1, on the reverse strand, counting down.
TGCAAACGATGTGTTAGAAATAGCGAGTGGAACAGGAGCGATAACTGAAGTACTCTTAAAAAAAGGCTATGAAGTCATTGGTTTTGATCTATCATCATCGATGATCGAAAAAGCAAAAGTCAAGATTAATGAGTTTGATTCTAAGTTGTTTGTTGCTGATATGCGAACCTTTACTATTGATAAGCATTTTAACAACATTATCTGTTTTAATGATAGTTTAAATTATCTTAGTGATATAAGTGAATTAGATAATGTTTTTAAAAGAGTCTATGATCATCTTGAGTTAAATGGTGTCTTTATGTTTGATGTCCATAGCGACCAAAGACTATTGGATCTTAGAAATGAATATATTGAAGAAGGATATCTTGATTCAACACCCTATCAATGGGTGATTGAAAGTGAAGATGATAAGATTTATCATACCCTTACTTTTTATATCGATAACACCCCAATAAGTGAATATCACACACAAACGGTCTTTACAAAAGAAAAGATTAAGGATTTGTTAATGAAAAATGGTTTTGAATACGCGATATATACCGATTATGATAAACCCGAAGATGCAGAAGGGGATAAATGGTTTTTTGTAGCCAAAAGGAGATAATATGATAGGATTGATCGCTGCTATGGAAGAAGAATTAAGTGCTGTTGTTGTCAATATGACCAAAGTCGTTAGAAAAGACATTGCGGATTTTACGCTATATCAAGGTAAATTAAACAATAAGGATGTTGTTATCTGCCAAAGTGGAGTAGGTAAGGTCCAAGCTGCCATGGCTACTACGCTTTTGATCGATCATTTTCCTTTAAAAGCCATTATCAATGTTGGTATCGCTGGTAGTTTACAAAAAGGATTAACACTGAGAAATGTTGTTATCGCCGATAAGATCGCTCAATGGGACTTTGATCTCAGTGCCTTTGGTATTGAAAGAGGCTATGATAATGAAAGATATACAACATGTGTTGATCCTGTCCTTTTAACGCGTGTACAAGCGTTGATGAAGGATGATAAAAATCTTTTTATCGGACCTATGGTCACTGGTGATCAATTTGTGTACCTAGATTCACAGCTCACTGAAATAAAAAATGCTTATCCAGATGCGTTATGCGTTGATATGGAAGGTGGAGCGATCGCTCAAGTTTGTGCTTATTTTAAACTTCCGTTTATGATCATAAGAAGTATTAGTGATCTGGCTACGGAAAAAGGTAATGAGAATATTTATGAAGATCTAATAAGATCAGCAAGTGAAACAGCTTCTAAATATTGTATGAATATTGTGGGTCTATTTTGATCATGGTTGAATTTTTTAAGAAAACATATGACACTTTAGGTGATTATAATTTTTGGATAAAGCTATTTGATGCTTTTGCGGCCTTTGGGCCTTATCCACCAATCCTACTTGCTTATGTGGAAGCCTTTTTTCCAATGTTACCACTTGTAGCGATCGTTGCTTTAAATGTTGCAGGACATGGAATGATCAAGGGTTTTCTTTTTTCTTGGATTGGAAGCTTATTAGGAGCTATCTCTGTTTTTAGTATATTTAGATATTTACGTAATAAGCCCCTAATGATGAAATTTGTTAAATTGAAAAATATCGATCGACTACTACAATGGGTAAAGAAACAGAATGTGATCTTTCTTTTTTTATTAACAATCTTTCCGTTTACTCCAAGTTTCTTGATCAATATCAGTTTTGGATTAGCTAATTTTGGGTTTAAAGCCTTTTTTATAACGATCATCTTTTCTAAAGCATTGATGATAATGGGTTTAGCTTTGTTTGGATCATCATTGATCACATCATTAAGTCAACCAGTGTATTTTATCATTTCAGCTGCGATCTTAGTCTTATTATATAGTTTGTCGGTCATGATCAATAAGATTAGTGGCTTTGATGAGGTAAACAAATAAAAAAACCGGCTAGTTTTTTATAGCCGGAGCAATTTTTTCATCTACTTGATAAATACCTTTCCATATTCCATTTCCATACATCCAAGTCTTCAGGTCTTGTGAATCAAAGGGATAATCCTTATCCCATGCTAGAGCGTTTAAGATCACTACCTTGCCATCAATGTTTTGTACGGCCACAAAGGCTGGATAACTGTTTATTCCCCACATATTGCTCATATAATGGCGTGAAGATGGGGCTTCATTAAAGTCAACCATTTCAATATCATTGATCTCATTAGCATTTAATTCTTTTACTAAAGGTTTAATAACATAGTCTCTAACATAGACACTATCATTGTCGTTTAAATCACAAAGCCACAAGTAATGTACTTGATTATCAGCTAATATATGATCATAAACATTTAAATAAGTAAGTTTGTTTTCTTGAAGACTCATCAAATTGTCAGCGATGAGAGCTGCTTGTTTTGGTTGGAAATAGAAATAGGTGGCAATGCCCAAGCAAACTGTTAAGACAACCGTTAAGATCACTTTAAATACGTGTTTGTTCATACACCCTCCATTAACATAAAAAAACTTTATCATCTTTCACTTTCTATTGCAAATTTGTTATAATGAGCTCTAAAGTAGGACCATGAAATGAATAAAACTTTACTCAAGATCTTTATCACATTACTTCTGATCATATCAGTATTATTTTTGATCGGATTCAATATAAGTTACTTTTTTGGAGTACCAACAGTAATGGATCGATTAGAAGATCAAGGGGCATTAGTCCAAATGCAGTCACAAAGCCAAAGGACCGGTTGTGCTTTAATTGCACGATTTGCGGATGATAAAGTTTACTATGTGGCAAGATGTGATAATGAATATGTGTTCTATGATAGTAAGGGAAGTCTTTTAGAGGTTCGCTCACTAGCTAGCTTGAATATAGCGAAGTTGATCAATCTTTTTGCGATAAGTTATGAATTTGATGATGAGGACATTAGTTTAGGGTATTATCAAAATAGACCAGTGTATGTTATAGATAATAAAGCGTTAGAAATATTGGTTGATTATGATAATTTTGACGTTTTAAGATACTATCAAAAGGGGTAATCATGGAAAAATTATACAACAAGCGCTATTTCGATAAAAGAAAATGGTTATTGGAAAACATTCAAAACTTACACATTAGTTTAGCAGAAGGGATGCTACTTTTGATCATTGATTATTTTAATGAATATGATCTTGATCTATCGTTGAATATCCTAAGTGAAAAATGTAGAGTATCGATTGAAGAAGTTGATGAATTGATCAATAGTTTACGCACTAAGGGTTATCTTGATATAAAAGTAATTGATAAAAAAGTTAAGTTTACCATGGATGGATTATTTGATGATCATGACCAACAAAAATATGATGCATCTTCGATCTATGAATTGTTTGAGAGTGAATTAGGCAAAATCTTAACACAAAGTGATCTAAGAAGGATCAATGAATGGTTAGAAAAATATGATAGTGAACAGATAATAAGTGCTTTAAGAGAAGCGGTCATCTATAAAAAGAATAATTTGAATTATATTCACAATGTTTTGATCAATCAAGCTAATAATGGTAATAAAAATGACTAATGAAAGGATCTATAAAATCCTTGAGAGTTTATTTCCAGATGCTCATTGTGAGCTTGTTCATCAAAATGTATATGAATTAACAGTATCGGTCATGTTATCAGCACAAACAACGGATATAGCTGTCAATAAGATAACCGGGAGATTATTTGAGAAGTATCCTGATCTAGATAGCCTTGCTAAAGCAAATAGAGACGATCTAGAGGGCTTGATCAAAACGATAGGTCTTTATCGTAATAAAGCTAATAATCTCATTAAAATGGCTCAATTTGCGTTAGAGCACTATCATGGAATCATACCAGATGAATTAGAAAAGTTGATCACATTACCTGGTATTGGAAGAAAAAGTGCTAATGTTATCCTATCAGAGTGGTATCATGTACCAGCGATAGCGGTTGATACCCATGTTGAAAGAGTAGCCAAGAGATTGGTATTGGCTGATAAAAATGACTCAGTATTGGTCGTTGAACAAAAATTGATGAAGCACTTTCCGCAGACCAAATGGAATCGACTACATCACTTGATGATCTTCTTTGGTCGTTATCAATGTCATGCCCGAAATCCACAATGTGATGAATGTCCATTTAGATCAATTTGTTCTTATCAAAATGAAAAAAAGATGCTTTAGATTAAGCATCTTTTTGTTAGTTATGGGGTCACGACATTAATTACAATAGGTCCAGTAAGTTGTGATAAGTAAGGTTTGTTATTGAAATAATAGGTTATTGAACCCATGGTGATACTAGTGATTATTTGCTCATTGGTTAATGAACCTCTGTTAGTTACAGTTATACCATATGTATCTGCATAAGTAAGCACTTGCTGAACAGTTGTTGATGACTCAGTCAGATTTAAGATGGGATCAAAATAGGTAATGACATAATTTGTACTTCTTAATGTTTCAACATTTACTGCTGTACCACGAGGATTTGGCACCATGGAAATGATGTTATTTAATGTTCCAGTTCCGCTTCCTCCAGCTTGAAGTGTCCATGTTCCAGTTGCGACTCCCAATTTACTCATGATGGTTGGAACGTCATTTTTAGTTGTGAAGTTAGGTACATTTACCTTTCCTTTATATTTGATCGTTACATTAGTGGCTAATAGATCATTTAAGGACATTGATGTTCCTCTGATATCCACATCACTACTATTTTTAAGCGAAGTAATCTTACCAAAATCATTAACTACATCATCGATTGACATGATGTTAGTTTCATCAACGATGATATTCCAAGATGAGCTACTTATACCATAAGTACTCATAAAGGTTGATAGTTCAGTTATTGTATCCATTTGATCGGCACTTGGAATCGTAAGATTCATGCCGACACTTTGACATATTTCATTACTCTTAGATGCACCATTTTGATAAGCATAGTAACCACAGGCATTTACTGTACCAGAAGGGCTGACATCTACGGTTATCTCTTGTTGAGAATTAGAAGTTGCCACTACTTCGGTACCATTGATGCTGGCTCTATATTGAACGATACCAAACACCCAGGTTGGATCATACAACTTAGTACCAGTCGCTGCAACATGAGTTGTTCTGCCAGTCTTTGGATCATAGATATCAGTACTGATATCATAGGTATTTCCACTTAGACTTAATTGAGAAGGATCTGGATAGGAAGCCCAGTTTAAGGTAATCGTAGCTTTTCCACCTTGGATGCTTTTTAATGTGGCAGTAAAGTTAGTCAAGGCACTAAGATTGGGAATTGATAGTGGTACTAAGGACATATTTTTACGGTTTATCAATCCAGTTACGATCAATTCAGAATTCATCCCCTGTATTGGCGCTGCGTATGGATAAACTCCTTTAACGTGGGTAATTTCTACAATGTTTTGTGGACGTGATACATTAGACGTTTTTTCTCTATTTAATGTATCAAGTAGTAGACTATTTATTTTACCAGGAATATTCAAAGCACTCTTACTACCACTAATGAAGGTACCTTCACCATCAACGGCACTGTCATAACCAATCCAGACAGCAGTCGTATATTTACTTGAAGAGGCGATCATCCATTTGTCTTTAGCAGCTCCATTGGGTATTCCAAACTTAACAAAGCTATCATCATAGTTTGTCGTTCCCGTTTTTGCGTAGACTTCATAAGAACGCTTAAGGATCTGCATATAGTTACCATAATTAATGCTGACGTTTTTCTCCATGACATAAGTTGAAAGATAAGCGGATTCTGGTGATAAAACACTTACTGAGGCATAATTTGGGGTATAAGGATCAGATCCATCACTGAATTCGATACGGCTGACCGTATGGGGAGTAAGACTATTGCCACCATTGATCATCGCTCCATGAGCAACAGCCATTTGTTCAACAGATACTTCAAATGTTGAACCACCAATAGCATAACCTAGGTCAAAATTATTAGTAGTGACCTGATCAAATCCAAGAGCATTTAAATATTCAACGATCTTTTTTGAACCAATCGTATCTGTTACTTTTTCCAAAGTAATATAAGCAGGGATGTTTAATGAAACACCAACTGCATAATCAAGTAATACTTGACCCTTATATGTACCATCAAAATTCTTTAATTGAATACCAGTTCCACGATACGCGATCGGTCTATCATCTAAGGTATGGGTAGTTGCCCAACCTAGGTATTCAAAGGCTAATGCGTATGATAGAAACGGTTTAACGGCTGAACCAGGTTGTTTCATCATATCAGTTGCCCGATTAAAGCCTTTAGCTACGATGCCGCTTCTTCCACCACCAATACCTACTACAGCTCCAGTACGATTGTCTAATGAAACGATCGCTACCTGCATTAATTCATCAGGCCATTTTACATTTGTCTCACCATTTTGGATACTTTCGATCATATCCTGGGTTTCACGATCCATATAAGTATATATGTTCATTTTGATCATATATGGATCTTTACCTGTTAATTCCATGACTTCATCAACAACTGTGTTGATATATGACATGTATTTATCACTGACAACGTTTACTCCAACTAATTGATCTTCAAGCTTGATCGAAATAGCGAGCTTATACTCTAATTCACTAATATAACCATGTTTTAACATCATCGCTAAAACAGTATTTCTTCTTTCAGTACCAATTTCAAGGTTTTTATAAGCATTAAAATAGTTAGGAGCGTTGATCACACCAGCAAGATAAGCTGATTCACTAAGTGATAATTCACTGACATCTTTACCAAAATAATACTCAGCAGCACCTTTAATACCTCTAGTTGTCGAAGCACCATAATTGATACGGTTTACATAAAGCTCAAAGATGCGCTTTTTACTTATTTGTTCTTCTGCTTTAATACCTAAATAGATCTGTTGAATTTTGTACTCTATTGATTTTACTCGGCTAGTCTGTGTAGCATCATCAGTAAAATAAACACTTCTTACCAACTGCATTGATAAAGTTGATGCTCCTTGAGAGAAACTCAATGTTTTTAAGTTTTCAAGTAATGATTTAACAAAACGAGGAAGGTCAAAACCGTTATGTTCAAAGAAACGAGAATCTTCGATTGAGATAAAAGCATCAATCAATGATTGTGGCATTTCATCATAGCTGACATTTTCGCGGCTAACTAAACCAAGATCAGCGATCAATTCGCCATCAGCATCAAAAACTTTAGTGGATTCAACATTTTCGAAGTCATTGATATTAAATGTGGGGGCATTATCGATCGTTATCTTTAGATAGATCAAAGAGCCAACGCCACCAATCAAACCAAGGGCAACAACACCGATCACGATATTTAAAAGTAATCTTTTAAGACTGAATTTTCTCTTTTTATCACTATTTTTCTTAGTGAAGATATTTTTAATATTCAACTTTTTCATTTTATTCTCCTTTGAAGTAGAGAGTATCTATTATACACAAATAATCAATTGGTGGTGTCAAATTAAATGGAATAAGATACGCTTTATCTTCAAACCATTTAAATGGGATCGATCTTTTAGATCCATCACTAAAACGAATAATGTCCTCGGCTTTGACAAAAAAGGTCTTTTCATAAGCAGTAAATTTGATCAAAACGAAAGCAAGACAGCCTTGCTTGAGAACATTTTGCAAGTGAACTAACTGATGCTTATGCATGGATTTTAATGGGAAAGATGTTAATGAAGCAGTTTCTTTTGCTTCAAAATCGATTGCTTTACCACGATAAACGCCGTTATAATCAGTAGTACTTGGTTTACGGAAGTAAGCTTCAGTAATCTTGGCGGTGCTACGACTGGCATAATCAACTTTAACAATCTGAATTGGTGTCGGTTTCTTATGGATCACAGCTTTTGAAGTACTAAGATAATAAGCATTAGTTGCGTTTATGTCATCTTCCAAAGACATACCGCGTTTACCATATTGCGTTATGGTTGATCTTCTAATGTCTTGAGGCTTAATCCTGTTTTTTGGTGTTGGATAATTTACCAATTATATCACCCGCTTTATTATATACAATATTTTAGATAAAGTGCAACAAACTGCTTAGAATTGTAGCTTTATTGATTAATCTTAAAAGATCCTTAATAAATTCTAAAGAGAGTTTTATAACTTGCTTTTTTAGTTTTAATTTGCGACAATAAATAGGGTGATGAAAATGAATGAAAAGTTCAGCTTAAATCCACAGATGATCTATGATAAAGAGTTTTCAATTGATTTTAAAGGATATTCAGCTGAAGAGGTAGATGCTTTTCTTGATATCATCATTAAGGACTACAAAAAAACAGAAGAAGAACTGCAGTCATATCAAAATGAGATTGCGTTACTTCAACAAAACAATGCGGCTTTAAAATCTTATATTATTGAGCTTGAAGCTAAATTGAAGTTTCATGAAAGTAGTACACCAACAAATGCATCGGACATCTTAAAACGGATATCACGTTTGGAAGCGATGCTTGATGGATCTGACAAAACTTAAATTATTTGACACTTGGGTAATCGCTGCTTCTTAATGAAGTAGAGGAAAGTCCATGCTCGCACTATCTGCGATGATAGTAGTGTTTGTGCAAGATTAAAAAATAAATCTTGGCAGTCTTGGCTGACGGCTGGCTAAATCCTAAGGGCAACTATGGATGGCGCCTATAAAAGTGCCACAGTGACGTAGTCTATTGGGAAACCAGTAGAGTGGAACGAGGTAAACCCCGCAAGCGAGAAACCCAAATTTGGTAGGGGAATTCGATAGTCGTGAAACGAAATGACTTCGGAACATCTAATAGGTGTAGATAAATGATTACCACTTATCGAAAGATAAGAACAGAACATGGCTTATAGAGTGTCAAAAACTAAGGAATGCAAGTTCCTTTTTTTATTTTAAGCAAATAGCTAGTATTTATGGTATATTTCTACTAGATTTGTTGGTGTTTGATTAAATTTACAATGATTATATACTTTGTTATAATACGTAAAGAGAAAGGTAGTGTTTCATGAAAGAAATCGGTAAAGAACTTCGTTTAGCTCGTGAAAATAAGGGCTTTTCTTTGGAAGAAATGAGTGATCGTACCCGCATTGTCTTTGATCGTCTACAAGCCATTGAAAATGGTGATGTAGCGTATTTTGATCATGATATTTCTTATCTTCGCTACTATATTAGATTTTACTGCAATGCGTTAGGAGTTGATTTTGACCAGTATCGAGAAAGACTTGATAGTTCTATCGAAGATTTTCATGAAACAAAGCGCTTAAGCAAAATCGAATCAAGAGAAGAAACAGAAAAATCGATCAAACGAAAAGTTGAAGCTCATAAATTAGATACATCATTAAATAAAAATCTTGATATACCGATGGTTTCACTTATCATTGTCGTGGTTATAGTACTATTGGCATTAACATCCGTCTTCTTTGTTTATATATTGCCACAATGGATAAGTCCAGAACCAAAGTTTCCTCAAAGTGATCCAATCGTTGAACCAGTTGATGAACAAGATGAACAACCTGATGAAATTGATGATGAGCAACCTTCTACCAGTAGTATCACATTGTCAGCGATCGATACACGAACTTATAGTGTAGTCGGATGGGTAGCTGATGAAACGGTAGCTATCAAGATAGAATTTGGAAGAGATACGTGGGTAAAGGTTTCTTATGATGGCGTTGTTACCGACAATCCTGCTAGTAAGATATATAAAAAGGATTCAATGATTGAAATACTATATCCCGCTTCGCCTGATGGTCAAGTTATGATCAATCTTGGAGGCATGAATGGTAATACTATTTATGTTAATGGCGAAGTCTTGAATTTAGATGAGAGTATCGCTAATTGGAATACTGGATTAAAGCTTACTTTCATTTTTGAAGGAGAATAAAATGAATTTACCTAATAAACTATCACTTGTACGGATCATCATTGTACCGATCATTGTATTGGTCATGTTGTTTCCTTATGCTCAATTTGGGATTGATCTTGGTCATATTCAAATTCAATACGTTACATTACCAATTAAGAATCTCATCGTACTAGGTTTGTTTTGTGTAGCAAGTTTTACTGATTTTCTTGATGGTAAGATCGCTCGTAAATATAATATGGTCACATCTTTTGGTAAATTTATCGATCCGATCGCTGATAAGCTTTTAGTCAATACTGTTTTTATCATGTTAGCCGTAAATGGCATTGTACCCGTAGTTGGTGTTTTATTGATGGTATGGCGTGATACGATCGTTGATGCGATTAGAATGATGGTAAGCGCTAAAGGTAAAGTTATGGCAGCTGGACCTTTAGGTAAATTAAAAACGGTCTTACAAATGGTCGCCATTATCATTATCTTATTGAATAATCTTCCTTTTGAATTATATCGATTAGCTGTAGCTGATTTCATCTTTTGGTTTGCGACCTTTATTTCGATCATGAGTGGCATATCCTACTTTATTCAAGCAAAAGATATCTTGCTGGAATCTAAATAGATGGAAAGATTAGTTGATCTTTTGATTAAACAAAAGATTACGATCAGTGCCATGGAAAGTATTACAGGTGGCCTATTCACTGCTAGATTAACCGAATATAGCGGTGTATCATCGATACTATTGGGAACACTTGTAACGTATACAGATCAGATCAAGGTTGATCTTGGTAAGGTTGATGAAAGCGTTATCAAAAGACATGGCGCTATCAGTCAACAAACAGCACAAGCCATGGCAATTAACTGTCAAAAACTGTTTAAATCAAGGATCGCTGTTAGTTTTACAGGCAATGCTGGTCCTTTAACACAAGAGGATAAACCTGTTGGACTTGTGTTTAGCGCCATTGTCTACGATCAATCTTTATATGAGTTTGAAGATCAATTAAATGGTTCACGTTTTAAGATTAGAAATGATATAATCAATTTGACTGTTGAAAGATTATTGGTTATTTTAGGAAAAGAATAAACAAATATATATCTTAATAGGGGAGGTATCAACTATGGCTTCAAGGAATAATGACACATTATTAGATGAAACAATAAAGAAGATTGAAAAAGAATTTGGAAAAGGTTCGATCATGAAACTTGGTGATAGAGCTCATGTCGAAGTTGATGCGATCAGTAGTGGTTCTTTAGCTATTGACTATGCCTTAGGTGTGGGTGGCTATCCTCGGGGCAGGATCATTGAAATATATGGACCAGAATCAAGTGGTAAAACCACTTTAGCACTACATGCGATAGCTGAAGTACAAAAAAATGGTGGACGTGCGGCATTTATCGATGTTGAAAATGCCATTGACCCAATGTATTCAAAGGCATTGGGCGTTAATATTGATGAATTAATCCTCTCTCAACCTGACAGTGGTGAAGATGCTTTATCGATCACCGAAATGTTAATTGAAAGCGGAGCAGTTGATCTTATCGTTGTTGATTCCGTGGCGGCACTTGTGCCACAGGCTGAACTTGATGGAGAGATGGCTGATTCTTCAATAGGGCTTCAAGCTCGATTAATGTCTAAAGCGATGCGTAAATTATCAGGTATCATGAATAGAAGCCAATGTACGGCGATCTTTATCAACCAATTACGAGAAAAGATTGGAGTTATGTTTGGTAATCCTGAAACAACCAGTGGTGGAAGAGCTTTAAGATTCTATGCTTCAATCAGAATTGACATCCGTCGTAGCGAAGCGATAAAAAACGGTACTGATATTGTTGGTAATAAAACTAATGTTAAGATCGTTAAGAATAAAGTTGCTCCACCATTTAAAACCGCTCAGATTGAGATCTTGTATGGTATTGGTATTTCCAAGATTGGTGAGATCATTGATCTAGCTGTTGATTACAACCTTATTCAAAAAAGTGGTGCTTGGTTTTCATACAATGATGAAAAGATTGGTCAAGGAAGAGAAGCTGTTAGAGCATATTTGATGGCTAATCCACAGATCGCTGATGATCTATCGTCGCAAATTAGAGCAAAAATGTATCAAAAAGCGGAATGATTGTTCCGTTTTTTTCTTATTCGTAACAAAGTAATTGTGAAAATACGAAAAATTAGGTAATATATAAGAGAGTGAAAAATTCTCTTTAAAGACATGGAGGTATTATTGTGGAATATTTGATACCCATCTTGTCTGGTATAGTAGGTTTGGCTGTAGGTATCATCATTATGATGGTAATGTCTAGAGCTGGGTTAAATAAAGCTAAGGAACAAGCAAAACAAGTTATTACTGAGGCTACTGATAAAGCCGAAAACATTACTCGTGAGGCTGCACTAGATGCCCGTATGCAAGTTTATGAAATGAAACTGGCAGCGGAAAAGGAAATAAAGGAAAAGAAGCAAGAAGCGCAAAAGCTTGATGCTAAATTAATGCGTCGTGAAGACACCTTGAATTTCCGTGACGAAGTTTTAACAAATAAAGAGAAACAGTTCGAAGAAAAGAACAAAAAATTAACCGAAAAATTTAATGTACTGGAAACGATGGAAGAAGACTTTAAGAATAAGAAGGCTGAGCTTTTAACAGAACTTGAAAGAATAGCGTCAATGAGTATTGACGACGCTCGTAAAGAGTTAATGGAAGCAGTCGAAAAGAAGATTCAAAATGAAATTACAGTTTATGTTAAGGAACAAGAAGAAGAAGCAAAATCGCGAGCATCAGAAAACGCTCGTAATATCATTAGCTTAGCTATACAAAGATATGCTCAAGAAGAAACACAAGAAAGAACAGTCTCTGTTGTAGCTTTACCAAGTGAAGAAATGAAAGGCCGGATTATTGGTCGTGAAGGTCGAAATATCAAAGCGATCGAACAAGCTACTGGAGTAGATCTAATCATTGATGATACCCCAGAAACGATCACGGTTTCATGTTTTGATCCAATTAGAAGAGAGATTGCAAAACAAGCTTTAGAGAATCTGATCAGAGATGGACGGATTCATCCAGGTAGAATCGAAGAAGTAGTTAAGAAAGTTACTGAAGAATTAGAAGAAACGGTTAGAAAAACGGGTGAAGAAACGATCTTCAATCTTGGTTTGGGTAAGATGGATCGTGAGATAATTCGTTTGGTTGGTCGCTTAAAATATCGCTATAGTTATGGTCAAAACGCTCTTCAACACAGTATTGAGGTTGCTTCATTAGCTGGTATTATGGCTGCTGAATTAGGTTTAAATCAAAATTTAGCTAAAAGAGCTGGTTTATTACATGATATTGGCAAGGCAATCGACTTTGAAGCTGAAGGAAGCCATGTTGAACTTGGTGCGAAGATGGCCAAAAAATATGGTGAGAGTTCAACGGTTATCAATTCGATCATGTCTCATCACGGTGATGAAGAAGCTAAATCGATCATCTCGGTATTAGTTGGAGCGGCTGACACCTTAAGTGCAGCTCGTCCTGGTGCTCGTTTTGAATCGATGGAAAACTATATCAATCGTCTTGAAAAACTTGAAGAAATTGCTAATAGTTTTGAAGGTATTGAAAAGACTTATGCTATTCAAGCTGGTCGTGAGATCAGAGTTATGGCTATCCCTGATAAATTAGATGATTTAGGATGCTTTAGAGTTGCTAGGGAGATCAAAGAAAAGATTGAGAATGAAATGACTTACCCTGGTCAAATCAAAGTTACTGTCATCAGAGAGACGCGTGCTCAAGAGACTGCCAAATAGATGTTAAGAGTGCTTTTTATCGGCGATATTGTTGGTGAAAGTGGTCGAAAGATCGTTAAACAGCAATTACCACAACTAAAAGAAGAACACAAAATAGACTTTGTGATCGCTAATGGCGAAAACGCAGCTCATGGAAAAGGGATAACTCCCAAAATTTTCCATGAGCTTCTTTCATACGGTATCGA
>CAZCSQ010000025.1:0-19146 GCA_964501425.1 uncultured Erysipelotrichaceae bacterium | reverse complement strand
TTTCTCCTTAGATCTAAATTACAAACAATTCTAATAGTGTATAAGAATCCTAATAATTATAGCATAAAATAGTAAGGCTTTTTAAAAAACATATCAGTAGGGTATGACTTGGCATGATCAACATATTCTTAAGCAACAAATTTATAAATATACACGAAAATCGGAAAGTTGAACGATAAATATATCGTAGTTTTAGTAATTTTCTAATATAATAAAAACATAATATGCGAGGATAGTAAAATGAAATTAAATAAGCAGGAGAAGAGTTGGATCTTATATGATGTTGGTAATTCAGCATTCACGATGGTTTTAACCGCGACCATTCCCGTATTTTTTGCGGCTTTAGTTGATATGGCTCAAATTGAGGCTGTTTGTAATAATTTCTTAGTTCAAGCTTTATTTTCAAAGAATGCCGAATTAGCATTAGCTGGGAATATGGAAGCTTTCGCTGCTTTAAAGACGGCTCTATTTGGCTTAACCACAACTGTAGCGGTGGTAATTGTGGCTTTGATCGCCCCGATCATTGGAGCGATAGCAGATCATCGAGGAATGAAAAAGAAGATGTTTTCGGTTTCCTTGTTAATTGGAGTAGCAGGACTTTTATCGCTTGGTATTACCCAAGATTGGTTAGCATACTTATTTTTAATCATAATAGCTCGTATTGGATACTCAGCCGGAAATATATTCTATGATTCAATGTTAGTAGATGTCTCAACAAATGAACGCATGGATTATGTATCATCAATGGGATACGCTTGGGGATATATCGGCAGTTGTATACCATTTACGATCGGCATTGCTTTAATACTAACAACACCATTTAATCTTACAGTTCAACAAGCCACGCAAATATCATTTATATTAACTGCTATCTGGTGGATATTGTTGACGATTCCGCTCATGAAAAATGTTAAACAGACCTATTATGTGGAAACACCAAAACATATTATCAGAGCTTCTTTTAAAAGAGTAGCCAATACCCTTAAAAAGATAAGTCAAGATCGTCGTTTATTATTGTTTATCATCGCTTATTTTTGTTATATAGATGGCGTATATACGATCATATCAATGGCAACTACTTATGGTACTGAAGTAGGACTTGAAGCAACAGGGATGATCGTTGCATTACTTGTGACCCAAATCGTAGCCTTTCCAAGCGCGATAGCTGCTGGTATGTTGGCTAAAAAGTATGGAGCTATCAAGTTGATCAAAGTATTTATTATTATTTATGCTTTCATCTGTTTGTATGGTTATGGCTTAAATACTCAGTTCGAATTTTGGGTGTTAGCGGTAAGTGTCGGCTTAGTTCAAGGCGGTATTCAGTCTCTATCCAGAGCCTATTATGGTAAGATCATTCCCAAAGATGAATCAAGTGAATATTTTGGTTTCTTTGATATCTTTGGTAAATTCGCTGATTTCTTTGGCCCATTGTTGATCACAATCTCTGCTAGTTTATTTGGAGCGAGCAAATATGGAATATTAGCTTTGATCATCTTATTTGCGATTGGTTTTGTATTGATCAATAAAGTCGAAAAAGAACCCCAACAACAAACTGTATAAATATTATTGAAGGAGAAGTTATGGATCAAGAAGAACTAAAGTATTTAAAAAGAGCTATCAATAACGCCAAAACGGTAAAAGCGATCGAGTATGAAGGAATTATCTTTGAGGGTGATGAATACATTGCCTTACACAAGAAAAAACTAAAAAGGTACAACTTGATCTTAAGTATCGTTGCGCCAGTTATTTGGTTATTGATTGTTAATATATTTCAGATTCAATCACAACTGATTAATTTTTTGATATTGATCTTTTTAGCGATTGGCTTTTATATCATTCATGAACATTTAGTAAAGAAATTGATACCTGATGATAGTTTTAAACACTTAAAAAAAATCTAATTACGATCAATCTCAATATTGATCTGTAAATTACTGTTTAAGGAGTTGATTATTTTCGCTATTTCAAGCTTTAGCTCCTCATCATTGGTTTGGATATCATAAGGAACGGTGACATCGAAGAAAAGTTTTGGGTGATGTTTGCTTTTGATCAATCGGAAGTCATGGATACTAATTCTCTCATCCATTTTTTCGAGCTTATCCAATATTTTTTGTTTGATTTGGTTGGTATACTCATCGTCATTAACGATAGGATCCATATGGATCGTAGCGTGGCATTGTAAGGTCTCTTTGATCTTTTCTTCAGCTTCATTGATGACATCATGCATTGTTAAGATATCACTATTAGCGGATACTTCAGCATGCAGCGTGACCATTAAACTATCATGACCATAATCGTGGACGATAAGATCATGAATCCCACTGATTTCTGGATATTCTTTGATTATCTCTTTGATCTGTTGGATCAGTTTAGGGTTAGGTGCTTGTCCAAGTAGGGGATTGATTGTTTCTTTAGCTGATTGATAACCAGTCTTTAGAATAAAAAAAGCAACAAGCAAACCTGCATAACCATCGATATTTAATTTTAGATAGTAAAAGATCAAAGTAGATAACATAACAATGGTTGTTGCTAAGACATCTGATAAACTATCTTTTCCCGCAGCGATGATCGTTAAAGAATCGATTTTCTTACCAATAGTAAAGTTATAATAAGCCATATACAATTTAACAAAAATGGCTACTACTAAAACAATGATCAAAGTAATAGAAAAACTTATAGGTTCAGGATTGATGATCTTTTTAAATGATCCAATTAATAATTCCAATCCCATCAAAATGATCATTAGTGAGACGATTAAACCAGCCACATACTCAAACCGTCCATGACCAAATGGATGATGGGGGTCGGGTTTTTTACCCGCTAAGACAAATCCCAGTAGACTTATTGTTGATGAACCAACATCAGATAGATTGTTAAAAGCATCAGCTGTTATGGCAATCGATCCACTGATGAAACCGATGATGATCTTGGCAATAAATAAAAGAACATTTAAGACAATGCCAACAATACCACAAGCAATACCATAATTTTGGCGATCGTTTTGTTTTTTAAGTTTATTTAGTAATAAAAAAATTAGTTTTACCATGATTTGACACTTTCTTGTATATATTATAAGGCTTATCAAAATAAAAGGCGAAAGAAATTAAAAAATGTAAGCGATTAAATTTTTTTTGTGAAAGCACTTGCGAAAAAATAATAATACTATAAAATATAGATATAGAGTATCTGGCAGTGATAATAAAGTGAGGTGTTTCATATGGGGGTCTTCAATACAATTGTCGCTAAATCTGCTTTCATTGTGACGAGCACTATCATAGTGCCTAAAATACATTTCAATTTGATTTTTAAAGTGGTATGAATATGCCATTTTTTTATTTATAAAATAAAGGAGGAAAAGTCATGGATCAGATAAACAAAGATTTCTTCGATGCAGCAGCACTAGGTGATCTAGCAACTGTCAAGGAATCTTTAGCAAAAGGTGCTGATGTTAACTATCAAAATGGTGATGGAAGATCAGCTTTAATGCGTAGTTCAAAAAGAGGGCATTTAGATGTCGTGAAATGTTTACTTGAGCATGGAGCATTAGTTAATCAAAGAGATAACAATCAAAAAACCGCAATAATGACAACAGCGAAGAAGGGTCATCTTGAAATTGTCAAGCTTTTGGTTGAGCATGGAGCTGATGTCAACGCGGCAGATTATAACGGTCGTAATGCTTTAATGAGAGCTTCTTTTTTAGGCCAAAATGAAGTCGTAGAGTTTTTAATTGCCAATAATGCCAATATCAATGCAGAGGATGTTATGAGTAGAACCGCATTAATGGAAGCTTGTTTAGCATTTAGGATGGATGTTATTGAAACACTTATCAATAACGGAGCGGATGTCAACAAACAGGATAAAAATGGCTGTACCGCTTTGATGCGAGCTAGCTATTCCGGATATATGGATCTATGTAAAGACCTGATCAGACATGGAGCTGATAAAAACATTGTTGATAAAGACGGAAATAAAGCTGCAGACTACGTTCGTCAGCAGGAATTTTCGGACTTAAAAGAATATTTGAAATAGATAGGGGAAAAAGAATGAAAGACTATTTAGCATCACAGATACGCAACGTATGTTTGCTGGGACACAGTGGTAGTGGCAAGTCTACTTTCGCCGAAGCCGCTTTGTTTGTTACCAAAGCTATCGATCGTATGGGAAAAACACCAGATGGTTCGAGTACGATGGATCACGATCAAGAAGAGATTAAAAAAGGTAGTTCAATCTACACCAGTATCGCACCAGTTGAATGGAAAAACGGTAAGATAAATTTTATCGATACTCCTGGTTATTTAGACTACATCGGTGAGATGGAAGCCGGTATGGCGGTAGCTGATGGATTATTACTAATGATCAGCGCCAAAGATGGTATCCAAACAGGTACTGAGAAAGCATGGAAAACAGCTGTCAAAAACAAGAAGCCAACCGTCTTTTTTATTAATAAACTTGATGAGGAAAACGCCTCATTTGAAAAAACCTATAGTGAATTACGTTCGAAGTTTCATAAGAGTATCGTAGCTTTTGAACTGCCAATCAATGAAAACGGTAAAACAGTTGGAACAGTCAATATTTTAAAGAGTAAAGCCTTCTATTATGGTGAAATTGAAGGTAAAGAAGTTCCAGTTGAAATGGATGCTGTGGTCAAAGAACACTATGAACAAATCATGGAAGCCGTTGCTTCAGCTGATGATGATCTAATGGAAAAATTCTTTGCTGGTGAGGCTTTTAGTGAAGAAGAAGTTATCAAAGGGTTAAAGCTTGGTGTGTTAAATGGTGAAGTACGTCCAGTACTTTGTGGTAGTACTTTAAATCATAATGGTATCGAGATCGTCTTGAAGACTATCTTTGAATATTTCCCATCATTTTCGGAAGTTGGTAGCGTTACTGCTAAAAACCGTAAGGGCGAAGATGTTGTTGTAAAGACCGAAGAAGATCAACCTTTTTCAGCTTTAGTATTTAAAACGATCATTGATCCGTTTGTAGGAAGATTGTCTTTTATTAAAGTTTTTAGTGGTACATTAACACTTGATTCAATACTTACAAATGTTCAACAAGATAAAACGGAGAAGTTTAACCAAATATCCGTTATGATGGGTAAGACGCAATTTCCGGTAAATAAACTTGCTGTTGGTGATATTGGGGTTTTGACCAAATTACAAAACACACAAACAAACGACACCTTAGTTGTGGGGAATTCGGGAGTAATATTACCTAAGATAGTTTTCCCTGAACCAATGTTAAGTGTCGCTATTGAACCTAAGAGTAAAAATGATGAAGATAAGATGTCAGGAGCACTTCAAAGAATACTTGAAGAAGATCCTACATGTCACATTGTTAAAAACGCTGAGACCAGACAAACACTATTGTATGGGATAGGTGATCAACATATAGATGTGATCGTTAATCGTTTGAAACATAAATATAAAGTTGAGATTGAGCTATTAGAGCCAAAAGTGCAGTATCGTGAAACGATCAAGGGTAAAGCAGAAGTCCAAGGTAAGCATAAAAAACAAAGTGGTGGAGCTGGACAATTTGGTGATGTCTGGGTTCGCTTTGAGCCTTGTGATTCTGAAGAAATGGTCTTTTCGGAAGCCGTATTTGGTGGAGCGGTTCCACGTCAATATTTCCCAGCTGTTGAATCGGGATTACGTGAGTGCATGCAAAAGGGGATACTAGCTGGTTATAAAGTGGTTGGTGTCAAAGCTACACTTTATGATGGTTCTTATCATCCTGTTGATTCTAAGGAAATAGCGTTTAAATCAGCAGCGCGACTGGCGTATAAAGCTGGTATACCAAAGGCTCATCCAATCTTGCTTGAACCAATCGGTAAGTGTAGTGTTTGGATTCCTGATGAATATACAGGCACGGTTATTGGTGACTTTAATAAAAGACGTGGTATCATTATGGGTATGGATCTATTAGAAGATGGAGCGCAATGTATCAACGCTGAGGTGCCGATGGCTGAGATGCAGAAGTACGCGACTGAATTACGATCAATGACTCAAGGAAGAGGTAGTTTCGCCCTTGAATTTGATCGCTATGAACCAGCGCCGCAACCGATAGCTGATAAAGTTATCGCTGAAGCAGCGCGTCACAAGGAAGCTGAGGAGGAGGATTAATCCTCTTCCTGCTTTATATAAAAAAGGGAGGAATTAAATGGCTACTTATCATGATTTATTTAAAGTTGGGAAAGAATACTTGAATAAAGTACGCGAAAGCCAACAAGAATCAATCCAAGAAGCTGCTAAGCTAATGGGTGATTGTATGCTTGATAATGGACTAGTCCAATTATTTGGTGTTGGTCACAATCATGCATTTACGATGGAGTTGTTCTATCGTGCAGGAGGTTTGATGCCTTATCATGGGTTTAATCTACGTGATCTGGTTTTAAGAGGGAAGGTTAGTAAAGAAGAGGCTGATGATCCTAATTTTACAAATCGTAGTGACATCATCGACATAATGTGGGATATGTACAATGTCTTACCTAATGATATTTTTATCATCGCTAGTGATTTAGGCAATGAGGGTTGTGTTATTGACATGGCAATAAAAGTTAAAAAAGCAGGTCATCCACTGATTGTTGTTACATCACTTGCAGAAGCTAAGAAAGTACCAGTGAAGCATCCTTCAGGTAAGAAGCTTTATGAATTAGCTGATTTAGTTATCGATAGTTGTGTCTTAAATCCTGATGTAGTAATTGAACTTGCGAATAAAGCTAAGATCAATCAAATGGCAACATTGACGGGTAATACCATCGCACAAATGTTAACAGCTGAAACTTACAAGTACCTTGTTGAAGCTGGGCAAGATGCTCCGGTATTATTAAGTGCAAATGTTAGTGGAGCTGATGTCCATAATCGCGAGATCTCAGATAAATATCTGGGTAGATGGAATGCGTAGGAGGCAAACATGACAAAAATAAATATGAACTATTTTTATGATGAATTAATAAAGATTTTAGATACATTAGAAACTGAACAAGGCCCCAACATCTTAAAAGCTGCTGAAATATGTGCAGAAACAATGATGAGAGGTGGAGTGGTTCATGTATTTGGATCTGGCCATTCAGTTGGTGTTGGTTTAGAACTACGTAATCGTGAAGGTTCTTTAGTACCTTTTCATCATATCAGAACTGATGATTTTGTAATAAAAGGTTATACAACATTAGAGGATTTTAAAAATCCTAATGATATCTTTGAAAGAAGATCGGGCATATCACAAAGAATGTATGACATGTATAGTGTCCAAGACAAAGATGCATTTATCATTATATCTAATTCAGGAATCAATGGCTTAGTCATTGATATGGCTTTAAAAGCAAAAGAAGAAGGACAAAAGATCATCGTTATGACAAGTATGCAACACACAACAGCTGAAAACAGTCGTCACCCAAGTGGGATGAAACTTTATCAACTTGGTGATGTTGTAATCGATAACTGTGGACCACAAGGTGATGCTTTGATCGAAACAGGTAAGATTGAGAAGATCTGTTCAATATCAAGCATAACAGGAGCTTTCATCGCTCAGTCCTTAACAACAGAAATTTGTCGTATTATGGAAGAAAACGATTATGATGTACCAGTTCTTTATGGTCCCGAAATGGAAGGTTATGAAGAACATAATCTTGCACTTAAAAGACGATACGCTAGATGTGAATAATGAACAGATTACTAGATTATCCAAGTAGTGTAATACGACAACTGAGCAAAGTAGAAATCTTAGAAGCAATCGCTAACAGTGAAGGGCGGATCATGATGGCTGAAACTATCGGAACCACTCAACCAATGTTAGGAAATATTAGTAATGCTGAATTCGTTGCTAGTTTAGGGGCTGAGTTGATCAACCTTAATGTCTTCGATGTATTAGATCCTGTTGTAAATGGTTTGCCAGAAAAAAAAGATTTGATCAAGCAAATAACTGATCTTACTGGATGTATAGTTGGAATAAATCTTGAGCCAGTAAATGAGGAAATTGAGAATGATCAAACGGATAATATCTGGGCTATTTCAAAAGGTCGTTTAGCAAGTGTTGAAAACGCTACTACTGCTTTGCAAATGGGTGTTAGGTTTATTACACTAACTGGTAACCCAGGAGTTAAAGTAGATAACGCAACGATCAATGCATCACTACAGAAGATATCGGCTATATATCATGATGATCTTATTCTAATAGCTGGTAAAATGCATGCTTCGGGTATCAAAAGCGAAGCTAATACGGGTATCATCACCAAAGATGATATTGATAGTTTTGTTAAAAACGGAGCGGATATTATCTTACTTCCAGCTGTTGGTACAGTACCAGGGATAACCCTAGAATATGTTCACGATCTTATTGATCACATTCATTCATTAAATAGATTGGCGCTAACAGCTATTGGGACATCCCAAGAAGGGTCAGATGTCGCAACGATCAAACAGATCGCCTTGATGTGCAAGATGGCAGGAGCTGATATTCATCATATTGGCGATGCTGGTTATCTTGGTATGGCCTTACCCGAGAATATCTTTGCCTACTCGGTGGCGATTAGAGGAATTAGACATACATATCGTCGAATGGCAATGTCTATCAAACGATAAAACATCTCGGATTACCGAGATGTTTTTCTATTCTTGAATGTGTTCTAATCCACCTTCAAACAGCGTTTTTATATGATCATCTGCTAAGGAATAAAATACAACCTTACCTGCACGACGACTTTTTACTAAATTAGATTCTCTTAAAACACGTAATTGATGAGAAATAGCTGATTTTGACATGTGTAGTAAAGCCCCAAGATCGCAGACACACATTTCATGCTTATCAAGCGCACAAATTATACTGATACGTGTCTTATCGCCTAGTATCTTATAAAAGTCACTCAGAGCAACAAGCTCTTTGTCTGATGACATCATCTTCTGAACGCTTTCCAAGATTTCAGGATGAATAACATCACAATCATGATTGATAGTATTTTTTTCCATCTTTTATCTCCCTGTGATTTAGTGCTTAAGTATATCTTAACTCTATTTTAACATATAAAGTCAATAGTCAAAAAAAGATAATAAACTATTGACAAATGAACGAGGGTTCAACTATAATCGATATATAGTTGAACACTTGTTCAACTGATAGAGGAGAAGATATGATAAAAACTTATTTATTAGATGGATTAGATTGCGCCAGTTGTGCCACTAAAATAGAGAAAGCGATCAATAAGATTGTTGGTGTTAATAACGCTACTTTAAGCTTTACAACAACCAAACTCGTGATGGATATAGATGAATCAGCTCTTGAAAATATTGAAAAGATCACTAATGACACCATCAAAAAATATGAACCACAAGTTCAAATGAAGAAAAGATAACAATGAGCATAAAGAAACTACTAAGCCAGAAAAAAGCAGGTCGCATCATTGCTGGAAGTATTGTTTATCTAATAGCTCTGTTACCAATAAGTGTTAATCAAAACATTGAGTTGATGCTCTATGTTCTTGCTTTTATGATAATTGGTCATGACATTGTGATCAAAGCGATCAAAAACATAATCAATGGACAGCTCTTTGACGAGAGTTTTTTAATGAGTATAGCCACCATCGGTGCTTTTTTAATAAATGAATACGCTGAAGGAGTAGCTGTCATGTTGTTTTATCAGATTGGCGAATTATTTCAATCTATGGCTGTTGCTAAATCACGACAATCAATAGCTCAACTAATGGATATAAGACCAGATCATGCAAATCTGGTTTTAGAAGATAAGGTCATTGTTAAAGATCCAGAAGACATTAAGATTGATGATATCATACTGATCAGACCTCAAGAAAAAATCCCCTTAGACGCGATCATTATCGAAGGTAGTTCAACAATAGATACATCGGCTTTAACTGGTGAATCACTACCCAAAGATGTTACTGTTAATGATGAAATATTGAGTGGATGTATCAATATTAATGGTGTCATTAGGGCTAAAGTCACAAAAGTATATAATGAATCAACAGTTAGTAAAATATTGGATCTTGTTGAAAACGCTGAAAGTAAGAAAGCTAAAACAGAGGCTTACATTACAAAGCTAGCCCGTTATTATACACCGTTAGTAGTATTATTAGCTTTACTTTTGGTTTTTATTCCTACGATCTTATATGGTTGGGTAAACTTTAATATCTGGCTATATCGGGCGTTAATCTTTTTAGTTATTTCGTGTCCTTGTGCTTTAGTTATTTCAATCCCTTTAAGTTTCTTTGGTGGAATAGGTGGAGCCTCACGTAACGGCATATTGATCAAAGGTGGAAACTATCTCGAAGTGTTGGCGAAAACTAAAACCGTTATCTTTGATAAGACTGGAACATTAACTAAAGGTGATTTTGTGGTTAAGGATATTGTAGCTCTTAACATGGATCAGAAAGAATTATTAATGTATGCGGCTTATGCTGAAGCTTATTCCAATCATCCAATCGCTAATTCAATAAAGAAGGCGTATAGAGAACAAATTGATCAAAGATTGATCGGTAATGTCAAGGAAGTCGCTGGTAATGGATTAGTAGCTGAGATAGCTAACCATCACATAGCGATTGGCAATGCTTCATTTATCGCTAGTATCGACAAACAATTCAAAGAAAATATTAGTGTTATTGATACGATCTTATATATGACAATTGATCAAAAATATGCTGGCTACATTACAATCGCTGATCAAATAAAAGAAGACGCTTATCAAACGATCAAAGGTCTTCATGAATTGGGCATCAATAAAACGGTCATGTTAACTGGTGATATAAAGGCGATTGGTGAGCAAATAGCCAATAGTTTAGATATTGATGAAGTATATACGCAACTTTTACCAGATGATAAACTTCTAATAATGGAAGAAATGATGGCTAATCGCCATAAAGATGAGATCATCATTTATGTAGGTGATGGTATTAACGACGCCCCAGTATTAGCTCGCGCGGATGTTGGTATCGCTATGGGAGGATTAGGTTCAGATGCGGCTATTGAAGCAGCTGATGTTGTGTTAATGCTTGATGAGCCAATTAAGATAATAACTGCGATCAAGATATCCCGTAATACCATTAAAATAGTAAAACAGAATATTGTTTTGGCTTTATCGGTAAAGAGTGTGGTCATGATATTGGGTGCTTTAGGCTTGACTAGCATGTGGGCAGCTGTGTTTGCGGATGTTGGTGTCACTATTATCGCTGTGTTGAACGCTATACGTTTACTATCATTGATCAAAAAATAAAAAACCCTTGCGGGTTTTTTAGATTACTTTTAAGAATACTAGAACAGCTACGATAGCACCTGCTCCACAATACACTCTGATAACCCAATTGATCAAATCAAACACCCAACCAATTAACCACAGATTACCAATCAATCCAAATAAAACACTAGATACGACAATGACTATAAAATATATCAACATCGTTATGATCAAATTACTAACATCTTTTACATTTGCTGAATAGGGAAACAATTTCTTTAAATTCATACAAACCTCCTCATTTAATAATAAGATAAGGCTATATCAAACGGTTGTCAAGTTTAATAGAAAATGAGGTTTTTGAACAAAAAAGAGTATCGTAATGTATATTATAAATAGTGTATAATTACAATGAGGAAATTCTATGAATAATATCTATATAATAGGTGGAGCTAACATTGATATTCAAGGTATAACCAAAGCTGATATTCGCCTGTACGATTCCAATATCGGACAAATAACATACAGCTATGGAGGTGTTGGCAGAAACATCGCTGACAATTTAGCTCAACTTGGATATCCTATTTATTTCATTACGGTGTTTAGTAAAGATGCTTTTGGTCAACAATTAATGGATAATTGTCGAAAAAGAAACATCGATATATCTTTAAGCATTGTGAGTGAAGAATTCTCTTCTTCAGCCTATCTGGCTATCTTAGATGACAATCACGATATGTTGGTCGGCGTTGCTGATATGGAGATACTCAGATCACTTAGTGATCATCATATCAACGAACTACTTCTAAAGATAGATAAAGATGATATTTGTGTTATTGATACCAATCTTGAAAAACAGATCATTAACCATGTCTTGACTCATGTATCTTGTCCTGTCTTTGTAGATCCCATATCAACCACCAAAGCTGAAAAACTGCGTGATGAGTTGAAACATATCACTATGTTAAAGCCAAATCGCATTGAAGCCGAAAGTTTATGTGGATTCAAGATCATAGACGCCACAACAGGATACCAAGCATTAGATTTCTTCTTAAGTCATGGTATTAAAGAGATCGTGATCACCTTGGGTAAGGATGGTATATTAGCCAGCGATAATGAAGAATATCTTTGGGCACATATACCGATAAGTGAAATAGTTTGTGCAACCGGGGCAGGAGATGCTTTTATTGCTGGTTATATTGCTGGATATAAACGCCAAGAAACATTGAAAAAGCGAATTACAAGAGCTTCAATCATGTCAGAGCTTACTTTAGCAACTCAAAAAACAGTAAGTGATGATATAGATGTTGATATGATCAATGAAATGATGCAAGATTATCCGATAGTGTTTGAAAAGTTATAATGAAAGAGGAGCGTATATGTACGAAAAATGTGTAGAATTGTTAAGATCAAGAGGAGTTAAAATTGATGATATCGTTATGTGTGTAGCGTATCTTCAAAAAGGTTTTGATGTTTCATCAAAAGAGGCAATGACAGAGGCTGTAGAGAATGTGATCCGTAAGCGCGAAGTACAACATGCGATAATCACAGGTATTTATCTAGATTTAGCCACTGAGCGTAAAGAAATAATGGATGATGATCTTTATAATATCTTAGCTAATGATTATTCACTATATGGAGTAGATGAAGTTTTAGCTTATGGAATCTGTAATCTTTATGGTTCAATCGCGTTAACTAATTTTGGTTATATTGATAAAGATAAGCCATGCATTATCAAAGAATTGAATTCTAAGATGGATGGTGTATGTAATACATTTTTGGATGATATCGTAGGAGCGATCGCAGCAGCGGCAGCTAGTCGTATTGCCCATGGTGTTAAGCTTGTATGAGAAAAGTCTTACTAATCTGTTTGTTATTATTAATGCTTGTTGGCTGTTTCGCTAACGATGATGTTAGTGGTAGTATCATTGAGATCGATCCAACAACGGTCATGAGTAAAATGGATGATAAAGAAGATTTCTTTTTATTAGTGACGTTATCAACCTGTCCAATCTGCGCTGAATATCAAAAAGTAATTGATGAA
This sequence comes from uncultured Erysipelotrichaceae bacterium, assembly GCA_964501425.1. GTDB lineage: Bacteria > Bacillota_I > Bacilli_A > Erysipelotrichales > Erysipelotrichaceae > JAQUCI01. Next base: position 5,927 of record CAZCSQ010000025.1, on the reverse strand, counting down.
TTGATGCTTAATTATCCGGTTGATGTATATCATATCGTAATTGATAAGTATGAAGGAGAATACGATAAACTATCAGATGAATACTTGAATAATCTAACTGATGCTCCTGATACTTTTTTAATCGTTAACGGAGAAATAGCAAAAGAAAAAGTTGGATTTGTACAATATCGCGATCTGACAGCATTACTAAAGGAGTTTGACTTTGTTAAATAAGAGAATTGATGAAGCGATCACAAAAAATGAACTGGTAAGTAAACTTAGACAACTTGGGATTAAAGAAAAGATGGTTTTAGAGACCCACATTGCCCTCAGTTCTTTTGGTTATGTTATTGGTGGTGCTCAAGCTGTTGTTGATGCCTTGATTGAAGCTGTTGGTTTTGAGGGAACTTTGGTCATGCCGATGCAAGATGCTTTTAATTGTGATCCAACTATTTGGGATGCGCCGATTATCGATCATCAATTACATCAAACTATCCGTGATAATCTACCAGCATTTGATCGTAAAGAATCAGATGGGGTTGAAATGGGCTCGGTCGTTGATAATTTCCGTCGTCGTGATGGAGTAATTGTATCTAATAACCCCTCGCTTGCTTATGTAGCGCGAGGTAGGTACGCTAAATTGATCTGTGATCGTCAAGCATTACATTTCTCGCTTGGTGAGGAATCACCAATAGCACGCATGTATGAACTTAATGCCTATGTGCTAATGATCGGTGTACCTTATAGTAAGTGTACTTGTTTACATCTAGCGGAATATCGTAGTAATTATCGTCCAATCGTACTGCAGGGAGCTGCGGTGGAGATCAAAGGTAAAAGAGTATGGAAAAAGTATCTTGATATTGATCTTAACAGTCAAATATTTAACCAAATTGGCACTAAAATGGAAGAAATAATCGATATGAAGGCAACAATGATCGGCAAAGCCGAAGCAAAACTATTCGCTCTTGATGAAGCAATCGATTTCGCTGTCGATTATCTACAAAAAAAGTAGACCATATCATAAGGTCTACTTTATTAATTATAGTTATATATTACTTCAATGCTTCTATTAATCGTTCTAGGTAGTAAATATCTAACTGATCAAATTTAGCTAATATTGGTGAGTCGATATCTAATACCCATGTGATCTTGTTTTCAACCATTAATGGAACTACAATCTCACTTTTTGAGGCACTATCACAGGCAATATGATCGCTGAATAAATGAACATCATCAACGATGATCGTTTGTTTGCTGGAAACAGCCTTTTGACATACACCTTTACCTTTAGGTAATCGCGTACAAGCGACTTTACCTTGAAAAGGTCCTAGGATCAATTCTTCATTTTCTAAGCGATAAAAACCAACCCAATTAACATCATCCTGATAAAACTCTTTAAGCAAAGCTGAGATGTTGGCTAACTGAGCGATCGTATCACTCTCACTTTTAATCAATTGTTCAGCTTGTGCTAAAAGAAGCTGATAAGCTTCATGTCTGTCTTGTGGATATAATGTTTCTTTATGCATATGATCACCTTCTATACAATATCATAAATTGTGATATAATTAAAGCGTGAACAGGGGAGCCTAAAGGCTGAGATGTCAATAAGACAAAACCCTCATCACCTGATCTAGTTAAAACTAGCGTAGGGAGTTTCAGTTTCCTTACTCCTCACAAGAAAGAGGTGTTTTTTTATGAAAACCAAGAATATCGTATTTGTTGCTCTATATCTATCCGCGTTTTTTGTATTAGATTACATCACTCAATTAGTACCATTTTTGCAAATGCCAATGGGTGGTTCGATTGGAATTAGTGTTATCGCTTTATTATTAGCTTCTTATCATTTAGGATATAAGTATGGAATTATCACTGGTTTATTGTCAATCTTGATCCAATATTTAACAGGTGGTGTCTATATTCAACATCCAATGCAGTTTTTATTAGAATATCCAATCGCTTTTGGTATATATGGGTTAGCTGTTTTAATACCACAGACAAAACTTAAGAATATAAGGATCTATTGGGGTATAGTAGTAACTAACCTTGTTCGTATGGCTTGCCATATCATTGCTGGAGCTGTTTATTGGAAGGCAACTTGGTGGGGATCGATCGCTTATAATGCACCTTACATGTTAATGACATTATTAGTGAGCTTGATCATAGTCCCGATTGTTATCCAAAGAATCAATATACAAAAATAAAGGAGAATACTATGATATTGATCGCATATGCTAGTAAGTATGGTGGAACTCGTATTTGTGCTGAGACTTTGAAAGAACGTTTCTTAGGAGTAGATGTTGAAATTTATGATCTTGAACACGATAAGATTGACCTTGCACGCTATGATAAAGTCATCATCGGAGCACCTGTATTTGCAGGTAAGATCTATAGTCCGCTAACAGCATTTTGTACAAATCATAAGAATGAACTATTAAGCAAAAAATTAGGTTTGTTCATATGTGGTTGTGCACCAGAGAAGTATGATGAAGATCAACTTAATAAATCTTATGACGCTCAGTTATTAAAACATGCAGTCGTAAAGGTTAGACTTGGCTTTGTTGTCGATCCTACTAAGCTAAACGTATTTACCCGCTTTATCATGAAGAAGATAACAGGCAGTGCTGCTTATCAAAAGAAAATCGAAAACGAAGCAATTGAAAAGATCTATCAAGCAATCATGATTGACTAAATACTACTTAGAAAAACCATTCAAATCAATGAATGGTTTTTTATGTAGGCAAGCTAATAGTTACTAGATGACTTGGATTATCATTAGACAAGCAATCTAGATATGATTATAATGATTCTATGATCAAACAAATAAAACCAACGGCATATACAGAAATTCTCATCCAAAGCTACAAACATGACGGTAGTTTACATCGAACATGGTCAAAAGGGTTAGTTGTTCATGTTGATGATGAGAAAATTGTCGCTATCACAAATAAAGCATCAGTAATTGAAGCTGATGGTCGCAGGTGGGTCACTCGTGAGCCAGCTGTGTATTTTCTTTATACGCATAAATGGTATAACGTGATCGCAATGATCAGAAAAGATGGTCTGTATTTTTATTGTAATCTAGCTTCTCCGAGCATCTATGATGAAGAAGCCCTTAAAAACATTGATTATGATCTTGATATCAAGGTGTTTCCAGATTATCACTATAATATCTTAGATAAAGAAGAATATCGTCGACATCAAAAGAACATGCAATATCCACTCATTATTAAAGAGATATTGGAAGATACAGTAATCAAACTACAAGAAATGATCAAACAACACGCTAATCCCTTTGATAAAGAGGTTGTTTATCAATACTATCAAAGGTATTTAGACTGGTTAAATAAGGGAATTTAGGTCAAATTTTAAAAAAATATTAAAATTCGCTAACTTTTTATAAATACTATGTTGCAAAACTACATAGGTAGTGATATAGTATAGCCATAAGGAGGATTATTCCTATGAATCTTATGGATGTAACACTTGAAAATTGCTTAGCTTCACAATTACCATCTGCAGAATTGATAAATGAAGGATCTCTTGAAAGAGTAGCCCAAAAACATCAAACTTCTGAGATTATAACCAAAAAAAGAGAAACTAAAATCTATCGTACTCAGATTATTTTATCCGCAACGCTTATGGCTTTAGCACAAATATGGAGACTACAAAGATAAAGAAAGGAAGATATCATGAATGCTCAATTTAAAAAGGGTGCTTTAGAACTTTGTGTTTTATCACAATTGGCAATTAAAGACCAATATGGTTATGAGCTGACTGAGGCTATCTCCAAAGAACTAACTGTTGCGACTGGTACCTTATATCTTATATTAAGAAGAATGAAGGAAGAAGAATATGTTGATACATATTTGATCGAATCATCTGAAGGACCAGCTCGTAAATATTATAAGTTATCGGAAAAAGGCAGCGCATATCAAGTTCAATTAAAAAATGAATGGTTAGACTTTGTTAAAAAAGTCGCCGTTCTCATTTAAAGGGAGGCAATAAATGAATAGACAAGAATATATGGATGCTCTAGAGAAAGCTCTAGCACCCTATGATGATGAATTAAGAAAAGAGATTATGGATGACTTTGAAGATCACTTTGTTTATGGACTTAGATCAGGACATAGTGAGGAAGAGATAATTACATCACTTGGTTCAATTGATGAAGTATTACGCAACATTGATGAGCCAATCGTAAATGTCGAAAAAGAGAAACAACAATCATTAGTCAAATCAACTACGATCAAAAACGTTGTCGTTGATACTCAAGGCGCAGGCGTTGATATTAGTATCGACCAAAGTGATGATCAGGATGTTCATTATGAATATGAACAATCAAATAGTTATTTCAACACAAGACAAAGCGAAATCAATGTAAATCGGGTTATTAAAGAAGATACCTTATATATAATGTTGGATAAGGGAAATAATGATAATAAACTGATCAATCTATTCTTAGCTGGTTCATTAAGTGTGAGTGTGCCGAAAGGGATTGCCTCATTAAAGATTATTGGTAAACAAGGTGATATCGATATTGTTGATCTAGATATTGGTCATTTAGAAGCATCGACGATCAGTGGTGATATATCGTTAAACAGCATTAAAACTATCAAGACGATGTTACAGACAACCAATGGCGACATCGATATCGATGATTGTGCTGGTGATTTGACCACTAAAACCGTCAATGGTGATGTTGAAGTCAAAGATAGTAAAGCAAAAGTTATCATTATTAATAGTAGTAATGGTGATGTATCGCTATCTTCTAAGGTTGAAGAGTTAGCCGTAAAAACTACCAATGGTGATATCGGTATTACAGTTGATGATCAAATCAAGAAGATGTTTATTGAAACAATGTCTGGTGATATTGGCCTATCAGTAGCTGATAAAGTAACGTTTAGTGGCTGTATCGAAAGCTTACGAGGAGATATCGCAGTGGATGTTGACTTTCCTTATATGGTTAAAAGAAACTGTTATACATTCACTGAAGGGACAACATCAGTTGATATCAGAACATTAAACGGTGATATTGCCGTTGATCAAAATAAAGGATCTAGCAAGCAAAGTTCTAATGATGGAATTAAAGAAGGTCTTGAACAAGCCATAAAAGTATTGCGTGGTCTTGGCAATCTAGAAGATCTAGTAAATAAAGAAGAACTTGATAAACTCAAAGATTTAATGGCCGAAGTTAAGATCGATATCAAGAAGAAAAGATAGTACAAAAAAATAAGTTTACAATGACCTAGATTGTGTTACAATTTTAAGCAGAAACGCTTGGAGGTCATTTGTGAAATCAGTATATATATTATTAACCAAATCAAACACATATTTTTCTAGATTTATACATCATATGACCGCCGATGAGTTTACTCATTCATCAATATCGCTAGATCGTGATTTGCGTCGCGTATATAGTTTTGGTCGCTTGAACCCAAGATTAATGTGGCCTGCTGGCTTTGTTAAAGAAGATGTAAGAGCCGGATTATTTAAAAATAGTGAAAATAATAATTGTTGCTTATTTGAATTGATCGTTAGTGATGAAGTTTATGATCGAATTCAAATTGAGATAGAATTGATGGAAAAAGAAGCTGATAAGTATCGTTATAGTTTAGCGGGTGCTGTTTATTGTAAATTGAATAGAGAGTATCATAAAGAGTATAAATACTTCTGTTCTGAGTTTGTCAGTGATGTCTTAGCTAAATGCGGAGCACTTGATCTACCTAAAGCCACAAGCTTGATGAGACCAGTTGATTTCTGTGAAATCCAAGACTTAAATATGTTATATAGAGGCGAGTTAAAATATTGCATTCAGTAAGGACCTAGAAATAGGTCTTTGTTTTATTTTGAGCTAATTATTTAGTATAAAGTAAAAAAGCTAAGAAGAGAGTTTAAAACGGTTGACAGTGAGGCAAAAGGTAGGCTATAATGAGCGAGCTGCCAAAAAG
>CAZCSQ010000024.1:16955-19491 GCA_964501425.1 uncultured Erysipelotrichaceae bacterium | reverse complement strand
ACTCCAGCCTTCCAAGCTGATCACGGGGGTTCGATTCCCCTCATCCGCTCCATTTGCAAACCAATCCTTATCTAATAAGGATTTTTTATTTATCAATTAATTATCGTATTACGTTAATTTTATATCGACATATGATATTCTTAGTGTTACTATTATTTCGTGATCATGCATCACACATCAAGGAGAATCATTATGTCAGAAATACCAGAATATCAAAGAAAACAATCAAACAAGATTATCTTAACTATTTTCTTATTATCCTTACTTATTGAAATACAAAAAGGATATCTTAATCAGTTGTACTTAATAAACATTGTGATATCGTATGCGATCATGACCTTTGGTTTTATTTATCTATTATATAGAGCTAATGCCATAAAGAATAAAAAAGCCTTTATCCTTTTATTACCTATAACGATCATCATGTTAAGCACTCAACTAGTCAAAGTAGATGATAGTAACCTTGTATTAAATATCATTGTTTTACCGATCATGATCACTACCTTCTTTTTCTTACTAACAAATACAAATTACCAGATTAAGAATATATCTGTGTTATGGCCTTTTAAGCTTTTCCCAACTCACTTTATCAATAATTTTTCAAGTCTATTATCATCAAGATCAACACAAGATAAACATACCAAAAGTACTAAAAACATTATCTTAGGTTTATTGATCGCTATACCACTTGCTTGGATCGTGATCTTGTTATTGACTAGCGCTGATTATTACTTTTATCTATTTATCACTCATATCATTGACTATTTCGCTGATTTGGTTGGAAATCGATTACTTTATCATTTGGTATCATTGTTAATCTGTTTTCTGTTTTATTACAGCGTTTTTATCAATTTATATAAACAAAAAGACACCTTACCAAAGTCATCTTTTATTAGTTATACTAATCCCGTCATGATCAAAACCATCCTGATCATCTTAAACATCGTCTTTACCCTTTTTCTAGTATCAGAAATGTCAAAACTAACCAACAACTTTTTACAGTTACCTGTTGCTTATACTTATGCTAGTTATGCTCGAGAAAGCTTCTTTCAGCTATTATTCATTGCTGGTATCAATTACTTTACGATAACTACATTTAAATATCTTGATAAGCAAGTATATCATGATAAAAAGATCAAGCTATTGACCATCATATTGATATCTCATTCTCTTTTATTAATAATAAACTCCTTCTATCGAATGATGCTGTACCATGTTGCTTATGGCTTCACTGTGTTGCGTGTACAAGTGATTCTATTTCTAGTAATGACTTTATTCATGTTTATCATAATGTTGGTTAAACTCTTTAATGATAGCTTACAAGACAAACAGTTAATCTTAATAAATCTCAGTATATTCTATATATTAAATCTATATCTTGCGACAAGACCATTTATCAACACATTACAAAACATCTTCTTCAATCAATAAGATTCATTGTGTTACAATATCACTAGATGGAGTAACCATGAAAATTAAGAAAACACCTGATGTTCATGCTTTCTTTCAACGATGTTTGAATAACTTAGCAAATGAACACAAAAATGATTTTATTGATCTATACATTACCAAAGAAAACGAGATGATCATTCAACAAAAGATGGCTAAAGCTGGCTTTTTTGAGTTTACTAAACCAAAAGAAACCTGGCCAAGTCTTTTCATCAGTACTCAAGCATTCATCGATTCTTTATATCACAAAAACATTCATTTAGAAAAGATCAAAGATGATCATTTTAGTTTAACTCATGAAACAATCAAAGCTAATTATCTTTTTAATATCGACGCTATTCAACCAGATGCCAATCGCGAATTAAACGATTGGATGATCCTTAGAGCACTTGATGAAGATTATCAAGCTTTATTACTCTATCAAGATGATCAAGCTTGGATGATCGATGCCCCTTCGGAATCAAATACGATCGATCCCATAGCTCAAAAGGCATTTGGTAATGTCTTAACCTTTGGGTTAGGTATTGGTTACTTTGTCTATATGGCATGTATAAATCCAAATATTGCTTCAATAACCGTGATTGAAAGATCAAAAGCGGTTATAAACATGTTTAATAGTGATATCTTACCCCAAATACCAAACAACCATAAGATAAAGATAATCAATGAAGATGCTTTTAATCTTTTTCATCAAGACTATTTAGATCAGTTTGATTATGTCTTTGTGGATATATGGCAATCAAATAATGATGGACTAAAGATCATTGAACAACTACTCATGCAATACAACCCACCATATGAGAAGATTGACTTCTGGATTGAGTTTTCCTGTCTTGAAGTTTTACCCGCATTAATATTTATGTATTTCTATAAGCAACTGAACAAAAAGTACTCACATCATTTAATATATGAATACTCTGGTTTGTTTACTAAGATCACTAAATACTTCAAAGCGATTGATATGGAAATTGATGATGTTGATGTATTGAAAGGTTATATGTATGATCTAAAGGTATTAAGAGCAATATTAGCTTACAAATAAAAAAACAGGTGATTATGTCCTGTTTTTCTAAATGACTAATTAAAT
>CAZCSQ010000024.1:8572-16855 GCA_964501425.1 uncultured Erysipelotrichaceae bacterium | reverse complement strand
ACAGCTAGAATAGCGATAACGACAACTAGTTCAATTAAGGTGAACCCCTTTTTGGATAATTTTTTCTTTATAATAATCCTCCTATGATAATTAAACATCAAAGTTTTTGTTTAGTCAATGAAAATCATCTTTAGTAATTACTCATCGTTAATAATTTATTGACATTATCTTGGTTTTTACAATACTCATAAGCTGTTTCACGAGTGATCATTTGATCCTTGATCAGCCTTACTAAATGCGAATCAAGCGTCTGCATGCCAATACGCGCACTAGTTTGGATAACAGTCTCAATTTGAAAGACCTTGTTTTCGCGTATTAGATTAGCTATCGCATCAGTCATTAACATGATCTCAAAGACAGCTAAGCGTTTTTGATTGGTATAATCTGGTACTAATGCTTGCGATATAACAGCCTTTAACACTCCCGATAATTGCGTACGGATCTGTGCTTGTTGGTGAGGTGGAAAGACATCAATGATACGATCGATGGTATTAGCTGCTCCAGTTGTGTGCAGAGTTGAAAAGACTAAGTGACCAGTCTCTGCAGCTGTTAGAGCTAAACTGATCGTTTCATGATCACGCATCTCACCGACTAAGATTACATCTGGATCTTCACGCATCGCACTTTTTAATGCGGCTTGAAAACTAAGTACATCTCTTCCAATCTCTCTTTGGTTTACCATTGATTTTTCTGATGGATGAAGATATTCAATTGGATCTTCAAGCGTTAAAATGTGTTTTGCTTTATTTCGATTAACATGGTTTATCATCGCAGCTAGTGTGGTTGATTTACCACTACCGGTAGGTCCAGTTACTAAGATCAATCCTCGTGGTAATACTGCTAGGCTCTTAAACATTTCAGGTAATTCAAGTTTATCGATCGTTGGTATCTCATTCTTTAAAAGCCGCATTGCGATCGCATATTTCTCGTTTTGTCGATAAATATTTAGTCGGTATCGATTATTTAGATCGTCAGAGTAAGCCGTATCAATATCATTACCATTGTTAAAGAGTATAAGTTGTTGAGGACTTAATAATTTACAGATCAGATCATATACTTCTGCTTCTTGCATCTTAGGGAGGTCTAGTCTGATCAATTCACCAACCTTTCGAACTGTTGGCTGTTTATCGACCACCAAATGAATGTCTGAGCAATCATTATTGTGAGCGTAAAGCAATATTTCTTTAAACATAAATCCTCCTAGCTTTAATCTAAGGTATAAAGTATCCTTATTCCTTCTTCAACACTTGTTGTGCCAGCATTTATCAGTTCTAATACTTCATCTCTTAACATTCTTGTCTTTTGTTCAGTTACGTAACTTAACATCTTATCGATTCCAGCTTTATTTGAGATCATTCTTTGTAGATTAGCATCGATCAAGACGATTTCAAAGACGGCCGTTCTTCCAGTATAACCAGTATTGTTACAATGAGAACAACCTTTACCACGATATGCAGTCTTTAGTTCTGTCTGTAGTAATAGATTATCAGCTTGTTCAACTTCATATTTTTCTTTGCAATAAGGACAGATCTTTTTGACTAGTCGTTGTGACATCACACATTTAACAGATGATGCGACTAAATATGGTTCTACACCCATATCCACAAGTCTTTCAACTGTCGATAAAGCATCATTGGTATGTATCGTAGATAAAACAAAGTGCCCCGTGATAGCTGCTCTGATGGCGATCTGAGCTGTTTCACTATCACGAATCTCACCGATCATGATCGTATCCGGGTCTTGTCTTAAGATTGATCTTAGTCCACCCGCAAAGGTTAAGCCAGCACGTGGATTAACTTGTACTTGAGTAATGCCATTAAACTTACGTTCAATTGGATCCTCGATAGTAATGATCGCTTTCTTTATATCCGCTAATTGTGACAACATTGAATACAAAGTTGTTGTCTTTCCGCTCCCTGTTGGTCCTGATACTAATAAGATACCATGAGGTAGATGTAAGACTTTTGCGATCGTTTCTCGCGTTTTTTCTGATAATCCTAATGAACTCAATTCATAAGATATATTACGATCAGCTCCCAACAAACGCATAACGATCTTTTCGCCATATGGTGTCGGTAGAGCTGAAACACGGATATCAACCACTAAAAATTCACTCTTAAATTGAAAACTACCATCTTGAGGAATACGCTTTTCAGCGATATTCATACCACTAACGATCTTAATTCGAGTTGAGATATGTTGATGGATCTCACTACTAACTTCATTATATAACTGTAAATCTCCATCTACTCTAAATCGAATTCTTGTGATGTCTTCTTGTGGTTCAATATGAATATCACTGGCATTTTGTTGGTAAGCATCTAATATCAAACTATTTACTAGTTTAACGATTGGTGATGAACCAACTCTTTCAGCCATATCTTCATCCATAATATCTTCCATATTAAGGACTTCATCATTATCTTTGTATTCATCTCTAATATCACGAATGATATTATCAGCTGAATGCTTAGAATAAACCCGATTGATGGCTTTTTCTATTTCTGATGAAGGTGATAACACAGTCTTTACCTCTAAACCAGTTATCATACTAATATCTTCTAAGCAAACATAATCCAAAGGATCGTTTGTTGCGATAGTAAGGGCTCCTGCTTTTATGTTAATTGGCACAATACTATATTTACGCGCTAATCCTTCTGGTACTAATTTGACCACATCTAACTCAACATTAAAAAGTGGTGCCTCGAGATATTCAATCTGTAGTCTTTTAGCTAAGGCTTTTAAGGTATCCTTTTCATCTGCATACCCTAATTCCATAATGACGGTACCTAGTCTTTTTTTCACAACTTTTTGTCTAGCCAAAGCTTCCTCTAGCTGTTCTTGAGTTATAACTCCTTCTTCTACGAGGATTTCACCCAATCTAACAATTTTCATTACGCATTCCTCCTTGCAATACCCATAAAATGTTTTATAATCGAAACATAGAGGTAAACTATGCAACTATACTACTCATTCTTGATTTTTACGCTTGGTGCTATTTTAGGATCATTTCTAAATGTTGTTATTTATCGGTTACCACGCAATGAATCGATCGTTCATGGTTCTTCTCACTGCACCAACTGTCAAACACCAATTAAAGCTTATGATCTAGTACCGATCATCAGTTATCTTGTCTTAGGTGGAAAATGTCGTAAATGTCACCATCCGATAAGTATACGTTATCCTATGATCGAGTTATTAACTGCTGTTTGTTTCTATTTGATGTATCAAACAAATGGATTTACCTATACCATGATCATTGGTCTTATCCTTACAGCAACTTTAATTATCATCACCATGATTGATATTGATACCATGGACATCTATGATCGTTTCCACATCATGATCCTTGGACTTGCGATCAGTTATCTGTTTATCACGCCTTTACCTTTAGTTGAACATGTGATTGGATTTTTTATCATCAGTGTTCCACTATATGTGATCGCTTATCTGACTGGTGGTATAGGCGGTGGAGATGTAAAACTAATGGCGGTCAGCGGTTTACTATTAGGCTATAAAGCTTCTTTAGTAGCCTTCTTTGTTGCCGTTGTCTTAGGTGGTATCGTTGCGGTCATCTTATTAGTAACTAAGCAGAAAAAACGTGGTTCACAAATGGCTTTTGGTCCATTTCTGTGTCTTGGTATTTACTTTGCTTATCTTTATGGCAATCAGCTTTTTAACTGGTACCTAGCTTTATTTACTTGATCATTTACCAAGATCTGGATGAGCTACATCATTTGAACTACCACTTCCCGTGCCCGAGGCACTATATTCACCCGTGTAGTCCACTTTGTTTAACTCTTGTAACTGTTCAATCGAATAGATACTAAAACCAAATGTAGCCTTACTATTTATAAAATCATATTCTGAATAAGAAATAAATATTGATGTATCCCAGTTTGTGACCTCATCTAAGAAGTAAAGATATCTTGCATAAGTTGTACTGACCACAAAAATATGATTGGATAATAACAAGTTAATATCACTAGTTGGTAAAACCTCAGTTTTACCAATTTTATTATGGTAAGTATCTACAAGTTCTTTAATTTTATAATCATACTCAGCTGGAAACTCTGTTAGTGCTACTGGAGTTACTACTTCAGGCTCACTAAAACTTGTTTCTAAAACCTTCATATTATACTTGGTAGTAAGTGGTAATACCCAACGTTCAAACTCAGCTTCATTTATAGGCTGTTCAATTTCGTTCATTGAGGCAACAACATCTTTTAAGTTTGTGTTTAACTTATTTCTTAAACTCTCAATATTTGGCAAAGTCGCCATTAATACAGTTTGTTGACTCTCGAGATTACTCAGTTTTTGTTTATTGGCATTAAGATCTGCTATCATTGGTTTTAACAAAAACATATACATCGCTGCTACAATGCCGATAAAACTAACTAGAAACAGCAGGAAGGCTTCTCTTTTCGATACTCCTTTCATCTTAATTACCTCCTTTCAACATACACTTTATAACTCCACGATAAACTCCATGCAAGATATCATATCCATACCCTTCATATGAGATGTCTGCAAAAAGATTGGTATGTTGCAAACTGAGAGCATAATTGGAAGCTGATGATGGTTTTAATGAAGAATACTCAACATAAACTGTATTTTCTTCATATGTTAGATAGGTGTATTTGATATCACTTGGTCTTTCATAATACAAGATGTCAAGTATCTCTGAATCGTATCTTGGTATCTCATCTAATACTTCACGAATTGATGTGACTTTACCATCAATGTCATTTAGTGCAATAATTTTCTGTTGAATATCATTGACTTCTGTAACACTATCTTTGATCTTAGGATCATTAACATAAGCTTCGATGTCTTTTATCTTATTCTTGACAACTGTGTTATCCACTAACAACTTAATGCCAATGGCCCCTAATATCAAAACAGAAAATACGATGATCGCTAGGTATATACGTACTGGAGAAGTACGACTAGCTACCGCTTTTTGTTCATCAAGGTAGCTTTCATAAAGATTCATATCTGTCTTTTTCATCATATCACTTCCTTATCAATGTACCGACGGCATTAATATAACGCTGTTGGTACTCTACTTCTGATTCGATATAACTTGGCTTATCAAGAATTTCGCAGGGGATCATTAACTCCTCATTGATGCGATTTTTGATCGTAGGAAGGATATTGTCTAAGCCTGTTAAAACAATCTTTTTGGCATTTTGTCCTTCGTATCGTGTATAAGAAAACTGAACCATTTTGTTTATGTTATCAACGATGGTGTTAATAAATGATTCTTCACTTTCCTCATTAAAAACGATCAAGCGATTATTACGAGATAATGAATATTCACCGTTTTCAAACAGGTACAAGCGTAAATGGTTATTGGCTATATCTGCCAGTATCAATTGCTGATTGTCCGCAAAGATATCAAGATCACCAGATAATTTGATTATGGCGTTAGTCGCCGAGTCAATTGATCGTATCTTTAACTTACAATCCTTCAATACACCTATATAAGTCTCTAGAGCCTTATCTTGGATCGCAACCGCAAGTATCCGATAAAGTGAGCGTTCATTCTCTGATACTTCTTCTAATATCCGATAATCCATGACATAGTCTGGGGTTAGATTCAGTACACTCATCATTTCACTTCTTACCAATAATGGTAACCGTTTTTCTTCGATCCTTGGCACGACCAATTCACGATAAATGATTGATGAGTTGTTTATACAAAGATAAACATCTTTATCACTAAATCTTCCCTCTTTTAACGTAGTATCTAACAATCCCCTAAACGCTTCAACATTAGTTATCCCCTTATCGGATATCCAATCTTCGGGAAAATCAAAGAACTCCATTTTTTTAATGACGATCTTCCCTTTTCTCACTTTTGCTTGGACTATGTAAACACTACTACGCCCAACTTCAATCGCAAGTGCCATATAAATTCCCCCCCTTTTTTATTATTAACCAATCGACTCATACATCTGAAAGATCGGTTGAATTATCGATATAACGATAAATCCAATGATTATTCCCAATACAACTATCATCAATGGTTCCATTAAAGATACCATTCGTTGTAAAGCTGTATCTGCTTCGTTATCAAAATAATCTGCAGTACTATTTAAGATATCTCCAAGTGATCCTGATTCCTCACCAATATAGATCATTGAAGACAACATCGGATCAAATGATCCTGTATCACTGATTGATTTAGAGATCAATTCACCTTTACTAACATTCATGATCACATCAACAAATACTTCTTCCAAATAAGCATTATTTAAGACTTGACTTGTCGTTTCCAACATTTCGATAGTTTGAACTCCACTTGAATATAAAGATGATAAAGCTCTAGCACAACGAGCTGAATAAATTGTTTGATTAAGCTTACCAATTATCGGAAAGAATAATTTTAGTTTATCAAAGCTTACTCGGATTGATCTAATATTCAAACCTAACTTGATTGTTACAAATAACAATACTAACACAATCAAAATACTGAACCAGTTATCAATAATGAAGTAACTAAATCCTAAGATAATCTTAGTTGACCAAGGCATATCCTCAGCCGCAAACATGGCCGTAATCGTTGGTAAGACAAAAACAACCAACAACAAGATAACCGCAAGTGATACAATACCCAAAATGATCGGATAAAGACTTGAAGCCCTAATCTTACTGTTGATCTTTAATTCTTTTTCATAGTGATTAGCCATTCTCATTAAGCTTCCATCAAGTGTACCACCTAATTCGCCAGCAATGACCATATTGATCAATAAACTAGGAAAAGCACCCTTCTGCATTTAAATTGATTTAGATAAGGAATTACCTTTTTGGACATCTTCATACAAACGATTAAATATTCGATATGATTGAGAGTTGTCAGACTTATTACGTAACATCTCCAATGCTTGAATGATTGGAATACCAGCACTGATCATCGTTCCAAGTTGACGACAAAAAATAACGACACTCTTAAGCTTTAATTTACTTACAGTATCTGAGACAACACTTTGTTCAGAATACTCCAATAAGTATAGCTGTTTCGCCTTTACCGCTTGAATCAGTTCTTGTTCTGACTCCGAATGGTAAATGTCCTTGATTGTCTTCCCCTTGTCATCAAGTACTGTTACACTATATGTTTTCATAACTATCACCCCTATTGTTCAATCGTCATCCCGCGCACTACTAATAACACTGGCGTATCAGCTCCACTACCACCAGTTATTGGATCCATGACCATAAACGGAAAATTCTCAAAAGCTACATCATCATATCTAACCCTAACATTACCTGATCCATAGAAAGTATCACCAATGATCGCTCCATTGACATAGCCTGATCCAGAAACATGAACATCGGCATTTGGAGCATAATATAGCGTAACAGTAGCCCCTGATGATCCTGAGATACTGACTGTTTCTCCTCCTGTCACTACATAACCATTAAAAGCTGCACTACCACCGATATCTAAATTCAAATTAGCAGCCATCAATGACAAATTGTAAACAGCTGAGCCACCTACCGATAATGTTGCAGGATAAGTTTTATTACCCGATTTATAAAATATTGGATCAACATAAACTACGAGTTTCTCAGGACTTTCAACTGCTCCAACTGGTGTGCTGCTTGTGAAACCAAGTGTTATTCGACCTGAATCACTTGCTAGCGCTGTTGCTGGAGTATTCCCTGTTACATATATCGTCAACGAACCATTACCAATGATCTCAAAATGACCATCAAGTTTTAGTTTATCAACAACAAGATACTTATCCGTATCTCCTACATTAATCTTAAAATAATCATCTGTATTACCGGCAGTTATACTTAACTCAGGCACATAATACCATGAAGAAGTTGTTGGAATATTATAAACGGTACCACCAATGTTCCAATCCGATTGAATAAGACTCCCATCGGCTTTAATCAATTGATAACTACCACCCCAAGAATATGGAATATAATAAACAGGTAACCTAGCTAATGTCGCTTTGTTGGGATAAGTAGGCATGACGATTGGTGGGAATTCATGCACTTCATCAAGTGGATTCACCGCATTAAGTCCGCCTTCGGTTATCGTATGATTGATATTACTTGTATTGCTAAAAATATCCGTATCGATAAGATCCCCTGCACCATCAAACAACGATGGATCTAACTCAATCGCTGGCACACTAGTTGACCAACCTAAAGTAATCGCATCGGAAGTTG
The DNA here is from genome assembly GCA_964501425.1 of uncultured Erysipelotrichaceae bacterium. Lineage (GTDB taxonomy): Bacteria > Bacillota_I > Bacilli_A > Erysipelotrichales > Erysipelotrichaceae > JAQUCI01. The sequence continues at coordinate 8,665 of CAZCSQ010000024.1, read as the reverse complement.
TTGCATAAGTTGAAATAGGAGCTCCGATTACTTTAGAGCTACCAGATAACTCAAACGTCGAATTGACCATGACCGCTTTATCGATCACAAATC
>CAZCSQ010000024.1:0-8472 GCA_964501425.1 uncultured Erysipelotrichaceae bacterium | reverse complement strand
ATCACAAATCAAGATTGATAGCGTATTATGCTTTTTCAATGATCGATCTATAGAACAATTTTAATGCTTCAAACATAGCATAACTATCTTGTGAACCCATTGTTTCAACAGCTGCATGCATAGCTAATTGTGGTAATCCAATATCAACTGATGTCACACTAACATGACTTAAACTAATACCTCCCAAGGTTGCACCATTACGAAGATCTGAACGACATGTATAATCCTGATGATTCACCCCAGCTTGTAAACAAATATCTTTGAATATACTGGAACTAAGAGCATTGGTTGTATAATTGACATGATGCTTGATCACAACCCCTTTATTTAGTTTAACTTTATTTGTTAGGTCACTTTTAGCAGGAGCGTTGGGATGTAAAGCATGACCATTATCAGCACTTACCAACATTGATTTACTAAGCACTGGGTAAATACTGACAGCTTGGGCTAAACATACACGATTTAAGATATCACTTAAAAAAGTTGAATCAGCTCCACCTTGTGTTAGGCTACCTATTTCTTCATTATCAAAACAACAGTAAACTTGATTTGTAGTTTCATCGTTTGTTTCAATAAAAGCTTTTAGTGACGTAAAAGCACAAGCAAGATTGTCTAATCGAGGCGATATGATAAACTCATTATTTATTCCACAATAAGTTGCCTTTTGACGAGTGTAAAGATATAGATCATAATCATAAAGTTCATGATCTGGAAACATTTTCATCAACAAATCTTTCAATTTACCTGGTTTATCAGTTATTCCCATTATGGGTAAAAGATCTACCTGTGGGTTTAAATTGTTACGATCGTTCACTTCTCTATTTTGATGGATTGCTTGACTTGGTATCACTAATAGATCTTTATCAATATTGATGATCTCTGTTTTAAACTTACCCTCTTTTTTCAAGATAACTCGACCTGCAAGTGATAGTGGCCGATCAAACCATGAATACAAAATTACCCCACCATAACCATTCGTATTCAGCTTGAGATAACCATTTTCAATGATCTCTTCACCAGGCTTAATTGAAAATGTAGGTGAATCACCATGAGACGCCACAATATTAAAGCCGTTTTTAAGCTGTGGATCGTTAAGTTTGAAAGCAATGATCGATGAATCGTTTCTGATCACAAAAAACTTACTTCCTTTTTGCATATTCCAATCGTCTTTTTCAGCTAATTCTTTAAACCCATTAGCTAATAAAAGCTCAACAACATTAACGACGCAATTATACGCATTAGGTGTTTTATCAATAAAAGCCATTAATTCTTGATTAATATCTAGATACTTCTTTTCCATTCTGTCCTCCGTTATTTATTTTGCAGCCGCATGTTTTACAAGTTGATAAAACAATGGATGGGCATTGTTTGGCCGACTTTTAAATTCTGGGTGGAATTGTACAGCTACAAAAAATTTCTTATCACTCAACTCGATCGTTTCAACGATCACATCATCTTTTGATGTACCGCTAATGGTTAGTCCCTTACTTATTAATATATCACGGAAATCATTATTAAACTCATAACGATGACGATGTCTTTCATTTATAACGTCTTGACCATAAGCTTCATACATTTTCGTATTCTTTTTGATATAACATGGATAGCTTCCTAAACGCATTGTGCCACCCTTAGGAATGTTTCCCATTTGATCAGGCATTAGGTCAATTACGTTGTAAGGATTATTGGTAGAGAACTCACCCGAATTTGCCTTTTCAAGGCCACAGACATTACGAGCGAATTCAATTACCGCAACTTGCATGCCTAAACAGATACCAAGAAAGGGAATATCATTTTTGCGCGCATGACTACATGTGGTGATCATTCCTTCAATCCCACGATAACCAAATCCACCTGGAACGATAATGCCATCGATATTAGCCAATTTGTCTTTGACATTATCTTCATTTACCAATTCACTATCGATCCACTCAATTTCTACTTTGTAACGTTGTTGGTAACCAGCATGGACTAATGCTTCAGCAACTGATAGATACGCATCATGTAGCTTAACATATTTACCGACGATCGCTATCTTTAGCTTTGTTTGACTTTTAGCGATGTTATCAGCCAACTTTAACCATGATGAAAGATCAGGTTCATTATCACCTAAACCTAGTTTTCTACTGACCACACGATCAAAACCATTGTGATGTAACATTAGTGGGGCTTGATATAAACTTGGTAAAGTAATGTTTTCAATAACACAGTCATTATCAATATTACTAAACATAGCTATCTTATCGATTACTTCTTTGTTCAACACTTTATCACTTCGTGCAATGATGATATCCGGATTTAAACCAAGCGACTGCATTTCCTTAACTGAATGTTGGGTAGGTTTTGACTTATGTTCTTGAGAAAATGACAAATAAGGTATTAAAGTTACATGAACAAAAAGACAATTCGCCCTTCCAACTTCAATTGCGGTCTGGCGAATTGCTTCAATAAATGGTTGACTTTCAATATCGCCGATTGTGCCTCCTATTTCAGTGATCAAAACATCAGGATGACTTGCATCAATAGCTTTAGCGATATAGTCTTTAATTTCATTAGTGATATGCGGGATGATCTGAACTGTTTGCCCTAAATATTCTCCGTTTCTTTCTTTATTTAAGACATTCCAATATACTCTTCCAGAAGTAAGATTTGAATACCGATTAAGATTCTCATCAATAAATCTTTCATAATGACCTAAATCCAGATCGGTCTCTGAACCATCATCGGTCACGAAAACCTCACCATGTTGATAGGGACTCATTGTTCCTGGATCAACATTCATATATGGATCAAATTTTAGAGCTGCGACCTTTAGCCCTTTAGCCTTTAATAGGCTTCCTAATGAAGCGGCGGTAATCCCCTTGCCAAGTCCTGAAACAACTCCACCGGTCACAAAGATATACTTAGTCATAGTTGAACCTCTTCCCTTTTAAAACACTAAATGAGTTACATTAAGTGTATAAGATCTGTTTGATTCCATGATAAAACATAATATTAAAAGTATCACAATAAACCTATTTGTCAATAATATTTAATCAATTCATCTACTAATTTCATTCTAATCATATAACTTGTGACTGTCCATAAAATTAGATCTAAAAAAAGAGAAGATAATAATACCTTCTCTTTAAAACTATAAGATGAAATACCAAGCTACGACAATGATACCAAGGAAGATTCGATAGTAACCAAAGATCTTGAAATCATGTCTTTTAACATAATCAAGTAAGAATCGAATAACAATGATCGATCCGCCAAAAGCAATCACCATACCCAATGCTAGAATTGATAATTCACTTCCTGTGAAGTTCCAGCCAAATTTAACTACCTTGATCAAGCTCGCTCCTGCCATTGCTGGTACTGCTAAGAAAAAAGAGAATTCAGCTGCGACATATCGACTAACTCCCATCAACATTGAACCCAAAATGGTTGAGCCACTACGAGATGTTCCAGGTATTAAAGCTAACATTTGAAAACAACCAATCTTAAAGGCATCAAGATAACTCAACTGATCTAAATCGTTTACCTTAGGTGATTTATCTTTATTTCGATTTTCGATCAAAATGAATAACACACCATATATGATCAAAGTAGCAGCAATGATCAAAACATTATCATAAAATAGTTCATCAATAGCATCATTAAACAAAACACCGATTATCCCAGCTGGTATTGATCCAATCAAAACCTTTCCCCAGATCGTTAATATGCGTTTCTTTTCAACTATCTTATATTTACTACTAAATGGATTCAATTTATTAAAGTATAAAACCACAACCGCTAGTATAGAACCAAGTTGGATCAAGACTAAAAATACTTCCTTAAACTCAGCTGTAACTTTAAGCGGTATTAAACCATCAAATAACAACATATGACCAGTACTACTGATCGGTAACCATTCAGTAATACTCTGAATTATACCTAAGATAATAACCTTAATGATTTCAAGTAATTCCATTGTTTTTACTTCCTTCAATTCAAGACCATTGTCTGATCTATGTTTATTATTGTATCATATATCTATGAAAAGATATTACATAGTTTTTAGTGGACGTGTTCAAGGGGTAGGCTTTCGCTACACCGTCACGAACATGGCCAAAAACTTACACCTAACAGGTTGGATCAGAAATATGACCAACGGTAATGTAGAGATGGAAATTCAGGGAGAACAAGCAGCGATCGATCTACTATTGAATCATCTTCTGACAAAAAGCCGTTGGATCGTGATTGAAGATTATTCGATCAAAGAGCTAACCACTAAGGCAGAAAGCGCCTTTGAGATAGTTTATTAACCCGACCAAGATAGTAACCATTATCTAGAACAAGCAGGTATTTTTCATTATCAAAAACAATTGACCAAATGCGATCATTATCTATTGTTTTTAAGTGATCGATCTGTCCCGTATTACTTATTCGATAGATTAGACTATTACCATTAAAAACTGTTACATAAAGCTCATTATCATAAACATCTAAAGAAGTGACAAGTCTATTATTGAATATATCAGTAACAAGTCTTAAATCATCATTCTTTAAATCATAGCTATATAATTTACCATCAAGATTATCTAAAGTAAATAACAAGCGATCATTATAGATAACGCTTTTATCAATAGCGACTTGTAATAATGATTCAATCTTAGAAGACAGTGATCGATATCTATTATCACGAAGATCATAAATTCCTAATTCACCATTTACTTCATATATAAGTTTTGTATTATCATAGTCAATAATGTTTTCAATCAAGATATCTAATCGATACTGTAGTGGTGGTGCATTAAAATCATGATAAATATAGACTGATGTTTGCTCATCACAACAAGCAACTAGTAATTGTCCTTTGATAATCTTATAATCTATTATCTCATGATCATAATCGATGCTTATTTTTGTTTCATCATTAATGTTGAAAATTGACAATTTCTGGTCATTAACTTGATATATCAAAGATTCCTTTATCATCATTACATTATCAGCTTTGATTTCCAAAATGGTTTGAGACATACCATTTTTAATGTTTATCTTTTTGATAGAAGTCATCTGATACTCACCATCAATATAATTAACACTAGCGTAATAAAGCGTATCTTCATTTAAGCCTAATATTTTATTCTCAGTTCCACCATAGATACCACTATTTTGATGATTACTAATAAATTCATGATATCCATAATCAATACTATGATTATTGACATTAACTAACACAAAGATAAAAACACATGAAACAAGTACTATTTTTTGAAACAAGCAAGATCTTTTCTCGCTACGTTTAAAGATAGAATCGACATCTGGTATCGTTATGACTTTATCCGTTATCATTTTATGATAGTTTTGACGAAAATTATTCAAAGTCATAATCCTCCTTCATTTTTTTCTTGAGCATCGCTCGAGCTCGGTGTAAAGCTGATGTGATCGTAGACTCTTTTTGGTCTACGATTGCGGAGATTTCTTTTACCGACAGATCTTCGAAATAATATAGATGAATCAATGTCCGATATTTGGATGGTAATTCACTTACGGCGTATTCAAGCTCGCTTTTTTTATGATCGTTTGCTTCATAGATATCTATGTTTTCAATACAGATTACATGGTTATACCACTTTGTTCTCCAAAAACCACGACATCTAAACAAGGCTACTTTAAACAGCCATCTTTTCAAATGTAGCTCTGTTTCAAAATGAACTTTAGTTGTATAAAGACTACAAAATACTTCCTGACAGATATCTTCAACATATGAAGATGAATCAAGTTTTACATAGACAAAACGATAAACTAATGGATAGTATATTTCTACGACTTCATCGAATCTTTTATTAATCCCACTTATATTCATTGGATATCTTCAACTTTCCTAAGATACTACTATTGAACTTGCCCATTGATACGTATGACCACCATATGAAACAAAGGATAAATTCGAATTAGTCATTGTCACGACATTGACCGTTGAAGAACTATAAGGATCCATTAGTTTATACATGGCATCATTATTACCACTAGTTAAGTAATAAACACCTTTGATGATCACCATATGCCCTGTCCCTGTCCCTAATCGATTACAAGCAGCGATTATAGGATGAGCATTACCAACACTCGACATTGCTTCATTAAAGCTCAATGGATAAGGATATAGATTGTGATTGATATTATAGAGATTGCTTAGATAATTTGAGACATTTTGAATCGATGCCATATTATTATTACCTGTTTGTGATACTACAGCTGCAGTACTTATGTTTGTACCTTTGAACTGAATGATCGATGCCATACAAGCAGCCCAACAATCTAAACCAGTATTCATTCCTTTATAAGGTACAGCAGTGATTTCATTACCATAATCTCTGGTGATCATATTAGTTGAGTTAGATAATACCCTACTTGAAGTTAACTCTACAATTTCGTGAATTATGGAATATTGTTGCACAAAAACTTGACCTTCATGGAAGACCAGTTCAAAAGCCTCATTTACATCAATGATTGAATTTAAAACATCGGCATAATATGCACCGATAGAGTAATTACCATTAGCGTCTTCAAATATAAAGCCAATTAATACATTAGCTTCATAAACTGGAAAGATCTTAAGTTTTGTTGTCGATAACTCATTTGTAAAACGATGCTCTACCTCATCCCTTATCTCATAATCCAATTCATTTTGATAAAGATCTGTCATTTTAAGAATTTCGTATAAAAATGGATTCTCATTAACTCTAATTGCTTTGATCGGTATCATGAAATTGATAATGATCATTATTATAATAAATAGTTTCATTTTTTGATTATACCTCCTTATAATATATAATGGTCAAAAAGAAGGCAAAATATCTCAAAAAAAATATTTTTTATGAAGATTATCTATTTTATGATAAAATATCCCAAATTTGCAACATATTATAATCCTATTTTTCGATTAACAGCCTTGGTTTACCCATATCTAAGTAACCATGTTATCTTATCGTACCGTTATTCTTCATTTAATACTATTGTCATTACAAATAAACAAAGGGATGCCGGTATTTCCTGATCCCTTTTGGTGTTTGTTACTAGTCCTCTACCATTTTATTCATATCTTTATTGCCATAATAACAAATCCTATTTATGAGTATTGTTTCACTTTGATTCAATTGTTAATGTATATCCATTTTGATTAAATAAATAATAGTAACCATTGACCCTTACTAACTACTTAAATAGGATAGAACCATCTGGTAAACTTAACGAAAGGGATTGTCGAGGTCTGCTTCATTGTTATAACCATAACTCTCCCAAAAACCTTTATAGTTTTCATCAGATGATAACTCAATTCGATTTACCCATCTAGCCCATTTGTAACCCCACTTTTCTTCTGCAACAAAAATAAACGGATATCCCATCTCTGGTGGTAACTCTATACCATTAGCATTGAATGCCAATAAAAGATTATTATCTATTATCTCCTGTTGCGGTAAAGAGGTATTGTATCCGTCAACAGAGTGAAAAATAACCGTATTTACTTCTGCATTTGGGTTTACTTTCTCAATCAAAGTCTTAATTAGAACACCTTCCCAAAGGATATTAGCATCCCATCCTTCAACACAATATAAACGATATAATCTTTCTTCCCTTGGTAAACTCAATACTTCATCATATTTATAGTTTTGTGGTTGATCTACTAAACCATCTATCCGTAATTGATAAGAAGAGATATTGACATACTGTACCCCTTTTATCGAATTATCACGTGGTCCTACAGCTGGATCCAAAACCTCACCATTATAATCACGCAATTCGCCATTGCGGTAGCGCTTTTCAGTCGCAGATGAAATTAAGTCTGTATCCGTGTTTGATCCTGATAGTTGATCTGAGCCATTACATCCTGTAAGCAACATAACGACAATTAAAAGTAAAAAGATCCTGTTTTTCATTTGCGATCCTCCTTAGAAGTCACAATATCGCTCCTTTAATATTTTGTGCCTAGAACGCTAATTTATAATAGCCTTTATTTATTTAAATAATATCATAAACTCATATGAAACAATTATTATTTCCTTTATATAGTTATTTCTGAATCAAATACTTCATATGTATCTCTACTCTATCAGACAAACAAATGCATTTTTGTTTAAATTCATCACTTTTAAATCATCAATATCAATTCACTCAAGTTATCATATAAATACTATATTTCAGATTTTTTCATCTGCTAATCAAATATTAATGAAACAGCTCTATAGATTTGTTCACCCTTGTTATCAAATAACGTAACATTAATAACTCTGAGGATAGTTTCATTATACAAAGGTTACGAGTCTTCAAAGCTTTTTTGTTTTTACTCAAACAGATCAAACATGAGAACAATATTGATAATTAGATCTTCGCGGATATGGTTATTATTAAATAAATAAAAAGCTCCTTATTTAAGAGCTTGTTATGATAATGGTGGAGGTTGACGGGCTCGAACCGCCGACCCTCTGCTTGTAAGGCAGATGC
>CAZCSQ010000023.1:0-19786 GCA_964501425.1 uncultured Erysipelotrichaceae bacterium | reverse complement strand
TCTTCTTTGGTGTTACCACTATAAGAAACGATCAAATAGGCTGCGTAGTCTTTACTAGGGAATTGTTTACCTAAATACTCACTAGCATCTTCAATAACTTCTTTTTCACAGAATTCCAAGGTTGTTGGCTGATTCGGTAAAGCCAAGATCCGCGGTACTAAGTTTAAACATGATTTAAGATCATCAAATGGGATAAGTAACGAGATCATCTTCTTCGGTTTAGCTAATAATTTCAAATAAACCTTAGTCACGATCCCCAATGTTCCTTCACTACCGATCATTAAATCTTTTAGACTATATCCACTACTGTTTTTAGCGATCTTGCCACCTAGTTCAATAATTTCGCCTGTTGGTAAGACAACTTCCATACCTCTAACATAATCACGAGTAACACCATATTTGACCGCCCGCATTCCGCCCGCATTAGTCATGACGTTACCACCAATCGTCGCGCTTTTCTCACCTGGGTCTGGAGCATAAAGGAAACCTTGAGCAGCTACTTCAGCAGCTAGTTCCATTAATAAAACACCGGGTTGACATACCGCCACTAAATTACTCTTGTCTATCTCAAGGATCTTGTTCATCTTCTCGGTTGATAAGATGACTCCTTTATATAAAGCCACACAACCTCCACAAAGTCCCGTACCCGAGCCTCGTGGCGTTACAGGGATCATTTCTTGATGACAATACTTCATGATTTGACTTATCTGTTTTGTATCGAGAGCTTTGATAACGACTTCTGGCGAAAATTTACCATATTCGGTCATTTCATCATGAGTGTAATCCTCATGAATATCATAAGCAACTTGGATATTTTCTTCTTTGATAAAGGTCTTAAAATAATCAATATCCGCTTTAGTGATCTGTTTATATTGCACTTTCGTTTCCCCCTTTTATCTGATCGATCAATCTTGGTAAGATCTCATAGAGATCTCCAACGATGCCATAGTGGGCACATTTAAATATCGGTGCCTCTGGATCACTATTGATTGCCATGATCGTTTCACTACTATCCATTCCAGCCACAAATTGAATAGCGCCACTTACTCCGCAGGTAATGATCAATTTTGGTTTTACCGTTCTACCCGATAATCCTATCTGATGAAGATAATTGGCTTTCCCTTTTTCAACCATGGGTCGAGTTACACCTACAACACCATTTAATTGTTTAGCTAATTCTTCAATTAACATCATACCTTTATCATCTTTGACACCACTACCAGCTACCACAACAACTTCCGCTTCACTTATTTCAAATGTCGCTTCTTTTCTTTTAACATCCAAGATATCAATCTTACTATCTAGTAATGAGCGATCAAAATCAACAAGGATCACTTCACCATCAATATGATCAACCTTTTTAGCACTATCCATCACTTTATAACGGACCGTCGCAAATTGAGGTCTATTCTTGGTTGTTAAGATTTGAGCCATGATATTACCACCATAGGCTGGTCTAATTTGGACAAGATCAGTATTAGGACGCATTTGCAAAACAGTAGTATCCGCTGTTAATCCTGTTTTAAAACGAACCGCTACCCGGGGCGCTAGTGATCTACCTGTAGTAGTCGCTCCTACTAAAACCGTATTTGGCATTAAACGCTTGATCGCATCTTCAAACATATTCGCAAAATTATCAACTCTAAAATAACGTAATGCTTGATCTTGATAAACCAATACTTTTTTAACTCCGTAAGCTAATAATTCATCCGCTGCCTGATGAACATCATGACCAATAAAAAGACAGTTAACATCTTGCTTAATTACTTTAGCTAATTCTAAAGCTTTACCAATCAGTTCATAAGTAACTGGATGAATCTTACCATCCGTATGTTCAACATAAACTAAGATCCCCTGATAGTCGTCTTTATTTATCAATTTTTTTATGGTTTCTTGTAGACTAATCGCCTGAACGGGACATAAGCCAATACAAATCTTACATACCCGACACCCGGCATTTACTTCAACCTGTCCTGACTCATTGCTTAAAGCATTGAAAGGACAACCACTAATACAAACACCACACTTAATACAAGCGCTATGATCAATAACTATTCCGCTCATTTTTGATCCTCCACATACTTCAATTCCACTAATTTTTGATATATCTTATGAGCGTTTGTTTCTGCGTCTTGCTCATATCTTTCAACTTTATGTTCCGAACTTGGTTCATAGATCCGTTCTACTTGGGTAGGAGAACCTGATAAACCATAATTATCTGGCTCTTGATCACTAAGATCAGCTAAGGTAATGATCTTGATTTGTTTATCACTGGCTTGTTTTTTTAAGCGATATGAAGGAAGTCGAGGTTGTGATATATCTTTATCAACTGTTATCAAACAAGGATAAGCCATCTTTGCCTGGGCAATATCATCTAGCATATCCTCAACAAAGGTAATGTCATCATTACTCACATCAACGATCTTCGTTACCCAACTAACATGAGGGATACCAAGATGTTCAGCGATAGCTGGTCCAACTTGAGCTGTATCTCCATCAGTTGTTTGTTTACCACAAATGATCAAATCATAACCATCACTAATCGTTTTGATCCCCTCTGATAGAGTATATGATGTGGCTAATACATCCGCTCCTGCAAACTTACGATCAGTCATTAAATAACCATCATCAACACCAAGCGCAAAAGCTTCTTGGATGACAGCTTTAGCATTAGGTGGCCCCATTGTGATAACCGTAATCTTCGCGTTTAATTTCTCTTTGATCTTAAGCGCGGTTTCAAGCGCATAAAGATCAAATGGATTCATCTTACTTTCAATACCATCTCTGATCATAACCCCGGTTTTCTCATCAATCTTGACTTTTTGGGTATCGGGAACCTGTTTGATACATACCACTATCTTCATATCTATTCTCCTTTTATCCTTTTTAATTGTAAATGTGTTTCCATGAGTTGTTTTGCTTGATCAGGGTCACGGTCAATGATCGCCTGTAATATCGCTTTATGCTCGTCGATCAATAAACGATCATTAGCTTGTTTTAATAATACTTGACGATTAACCTTGATCGAATGGATCAATAAATAGGCGATACATTCCATAGCTTGAACCAAAACTAGATTTCCAGACATATTCCATATAGTTCGATGAAACGCCATATCTAATTCCTGTGCTTCACTACTATCTTCTTTTAGTCTTTCTTCCATCTTATCAACGATTGATATAAGAGGTGTCTTATCTTTCGCCGAGCACGCTAAAGCACAAGCATCAACTTCTAAGATACGACGAAATTCCAAGATATCCTTATCGATATTATCTGTCTTATACACCAGTGGAATCAGGGCATCTAATAACGGTAATAAGGTGAAAGCCTTGATAAAAGCTCCATCTCCCTGCTTGATATCGATCAAACCTAAACTCTTTAGGATACTCAGTGCTTCCCTAACTGATGCTCGGGAAATAGAAAAATGCTTAGCTAGTTCTCTTTCCGAAGGAAGTTTACTACCGACACTAAGTTCTTTAGTTTGTAAACGTTGTAGGATATCATCCACAACTACTTGATAAGTTTTATTGATAGTTTCATTTTTCATACTGGTCTGACCACTGGTTAAATTATAGCGCTTACATAAACTTATTTCAATAAAAAATGTTATAATCAATCATTATAGGAGTCCTTATGAAATTCTACTTAATCTTACTTATTTATTATATTGTCATCACAATCTTTGGCATCGTTCTTGTTGCGTATGATAAATTGAAAGCCGTCAATCAATCACGTCGTATCAAAGATCGTCTCTTATTGTACACCGCTTTATTTGGTGGTGCTTTTGGCATGTATATGACAATGTTACTGTTACATCATAAAACCAGACAACGTTTATATATGATAAGTTTACCGTTAATGATCATATTACACCTATTTGTTTACTATATTGTCTACCATGCGAGTATTTAGTTTGCTTTTTATGATATTTATAATAGAATAGACAATGAGGTGTTTTATGGAAAATATAAAAATATTAGTATTTGATATCGATGGAACCTTAGTTCCTCGTGGTAGTACAGAGATTGAACCATCAGCTAAAGAAGCTATTAATTTATGTCGTGCTAAAGGGATAAAAGTCTTAGTGGCTACTGGCCGTTGTTATTATTTTGTCCAAGATGATGTCATTGAACATTTTAATTCTGATTATTATGTTACGATCAATGGTCAATGCTTGATCAACAAAGACAAAGAAATTACTAAAAAGTATACGATCAAAGAAGAATACATGAAAAAACTTACTGATCTTTGTGTTAAACATGATGTCGCGATCGGCTATAAATTTGATACGGCCATCGTCACTTATCACGATTATTACAACTATCTTCAAACTTATGTTAATGGTGTAGAACATCCTGATATCTTATTTGATGGCTCAGACACCAAAGACTATCACCTAAAACATGGATTACCAATGGGTGCTTTCTTGATCGCTGATGAAGATAAACTAGATCTAGTTCAAAATGGATTACCAGAACTTGATTGGGTAAGAGCTTATGCTCGCGCTCGTGAAACCTTCTCTAAAGGCATCAACAAATCATCAACGATAGAACATGTCTTAGATGATCTTGGTTTGACTTGGGAGAATGTAATGTCCTTTGGTGATGCGGACAATGACATGGAGATGATCGCTAAAGCAAAGATTGGTGTAGCGATGGGAAATGGTTCTGACAAAGTAAAAGCTAACGCTGACTATATCACAACAGACTGTGATGATGATGGCGTGTATAACGCTTTGAAACACTATAAACTTATCTAAATACATATATTAAAGATATCATGCAATAAAACTCAATCGATTCAGATTGAGTTTTATTTATATTGCTATAATGTTTACTATCTATTTATAATTTGAAAATCTTTGACACACCAGCTACCATCATCGATATAACATTCTTTATCACTAATGGTAATTGTATAAATATTAACTCCTTCTTCAATCATATTAACTTCACTTTCTAAACAACTAATCATAACAAGATACTTATCGTTATAAGAACCAACAAATTTTACTGATTTAATGATCGTCTTATTCCATTTACTTTCCTCACTATATTCAAAAGGCATCAAATGGTTATATGCAAGAATGTCATAATAAGAATGATCAAGTAAAGCTTTTGAAAAGCGATCAAATGCTAATTTAGAATCACGACTACCAATATAGACACGATTATAATCCATCATGATAAACTGCGAAGTAGAAATCTTCATATTACTTGATATTGTAATCTTTTCGATCGTTTCATACTCATATTCATTATCTTTAAATATATACGTAATTTCTGCTTCACTACCAGCCATTTGGTAGTGGTAATCAACAAAGACTAGGTGTCTAAACATATTACTGAGATACATGGAATCGGTTTCTACGATACTCTTTAAAGGCTCATCTAAGCAATTTATATATGCAGAAACATCTTTATCAACCATACTTTGTACATAACAATCAATCAAGTCATCAACACTATCAAAGTTTTCCTTATTAGTACAACCGTAAAATAGTAATATTATTACAAATGCTAAAATTAAAAATAAGTACGTTTTTTTCATTTTATCACCTTTAAACCTGTAATTTGTCATTGTTGGTATTTACGCTTAAATTATACACTTTTCTTATCATATTTGATACATTTATAATGATATTTTAATCATAATTACTTTTTACAATTACTGATAACATGTCCCTGTCTTACTCACTATGGAACCAATAATCTTTGTAACAAGCAAAAAAAATCAGCAGATGTATCTGCTGATTTTCGCTAAACTACAAAATTTATTAATACATTCCCATATTAGGATTCATAGGAGCCGCTGGTTCTTTTTCTTTTATGATACCAACAGCTGCTTCAGTGGTAATGAATAAACCTGCGATACTAGCCGCATTCAACAAGGCACTTCTTGTTACCTTTGTTGGATCAACAATACCCTTTTCAAACATTTCAACCCATTCACCTCTTAAGGCATTAAAGCCATAGTTAGGTTTTTGTTTAAGTTGAAGTTCAACGATATCGTTTCCATCATATCCAGCATTTTCTGATATTTGATAAAGGGGAACGATCAAGCTTTCTAAGACAACATTGATTCCCTTTTGAACATCAAGGTTCTCATTAGTCAATTCTTGTTTTAGATCTCGATAGATCTCAGCTAATGCTGCACCACCACCAATAACGATTCCCTCAGCGACCGCTGCTTTAGTAGCGTTAAGGGCATCTTCAATCTTTAGTTTCTTTTCTTTTAGCTCTGTTTCAGTTGTAGCACCAACTTTGATGATCGCTACACCATTAGTCATTTTACCTAAACGTTCAAAGAAACGTTTTTTATCATATTCACTCGTTGCGTTTTCTATGCGTTGTTTGATCTCGTCTACGCGTTGTTTAACAGCATCTTGATCACAAGAACCATCAATGATCGTTGTTGTATCTTTAGCGACGACAATCTTACTAGCGTTACCTAAATCTTCAATTGTCATATCCTTAAGATCCATGTTTAGATCCTTCGCAAAGAATTTTGAACCGGTCATTATAGCGATATCCTGTAACATCTCTTTTTGATTATCACCAAAGCCTGGTGCTTTAGTTGCGACAACATTGAAAGTGCCACGTAATTTATTAACGATTAGCGTACTTACTACTTCGTTTTCAATATCATCCGCAATGATCAGTAATGCCCGATTAGATTCAACGATCTTTTCTAAGACAGGTAAGATATCTTGGATAGTTGAGATCTTTTGATCGGTAACCATGATCAAGGCATTTTCTAGTTCAACATTCATTTTCTCACGGTTTGATACCATGTAAGGTGAAACATAACCTTTATCATATTGCATACCTTCGACGATCTCAAGGGATGTATCAAAACCTTTTGATTCATCAACATTAATAACGCCATCTTTACCAACCTTATCCATAGCGTGGGCGATGATCTCTCCGATTTCACTACTACCTGAGGATACTGTCGCCACACTTGATATATCAGTATTGGATTCTACTTTATGAGATTTAGCTAATAAATGCTCAGCTACTTTTTTACTCGCTATTTCAATACCTTCTCGTAGTAAAACGGGATTACTACCTTTTTCTACAGCTCTGATGCCTTTATGAATCATTGCTTGAGCTAAGACAGTAGCAGTAGTTGTTCCATCTCCTGCTGCATCATTAGTATTATTAGCGACTTCAATGACAAGCTTCGCACCCATATTTTCAAATGGATCATCTAATTCGATCTCTTTGGCGATCGTTACACCATCATTGACGATCATTGGTGAGCCATACTCTTTATCAAGTACAACGTTTCTTCCTTTAGGTCCAAGGGTCGCTTTAACAGCATCGGCTAAATAATCAACACCTCTGACCATTGCATCTCTTGCATCTTTTGAATATAGAATTTTCTTGCTCATATGTTCCTCCTTACTCTATTACTGCCAAAATGTCATCTTCTGTTATTATCAGATATTCCGTTTTGTTTAATTCGATTTCGGTACCACCATACTTTTTAAAGACAACACGTTGATCAACTTTAACACTTGTTGGTACTAACTTACCATCGATCATCTTTCCTGGGCCAATAGCGATAACTTTACCAACAGAAGGTTGATCTTTAGCCTTCTCTTGCAAGACGATCCCACTTGCTGTTTTCAATTCTTGCTTTTCTTTTTCTAATACCACATTGTCAAATAACGGTTTTAACATTTAATTACCTCCCATTCTCTCTTTTAGCACTCATTACTATTAAGTGCTAACTACTATTATTATAACCTTATCTTCATTGATGTCAATATCTTTACTAACATTCTTTTTTGATAACATGTCTTTATTTTATGGATAAAATGATTTATCATAATGATATTAAAGCGAGGTATTTATGAACTGGTTATTAAGCTTAGACAATGTAACTTTAGCCCTGTTAGCTACTTTATTCACATGGGGTATGACGGCTTTAGGTGCAGCAATGGTCTTTTTCTTTAAAACAATAAATCAACATGTCTTAAATGCGATGTTAGGCTTTGCGGCAGGAGTAATGATCGCTGCCAGTTTCTGGTCATTATTAGCCCCAGCGATCGCTATGGCCGAAGAAACAAGTAGTATTCCTGCCTGGTTAGTAGCTAGTATTGGTTTTCTATCTGGTGCCTTCTTTTTATGGTTAGCTGATAGACTTATCCCGCATATGCATATCAAAGATGATCAACCTGAAGGATTACCTTCCCATCTACGTCGTAGTGTATTACTTGTCTTATCGATCACTCTTCATAACATTCCAGAAGGCTTAGCTGTTGGTGTTGCTTTTGGTGCAGTTGTCCATGGAGTTGGTGTTGAAGGCATCTTACCTGCGATAGCGGTCGCTCTTGGTATTGGCATTCAAAACTTCCCAGAAGGAGCCGCTGTTAGTGTTCCATTAAGACGTGAAGGCTTATCAAGATTCAAGAGTTTCATGTATGGTCAAGCATCAGGTGTTGTTGAGCCAATTGCTGGCGTCTTAGGTGCTTATTTAGTGTTGTTGGTAAAACCAATCCTACCTTATGCCTTAGCCTTCGCTGCTGGTGCGATGATCTATGTTGTAGTAGAGGAATTGATCCCTGAATCACAAAGTTCCCATAAAGATACCCATTTCGCAACAGTCGGTTGTATTGTCGGTTTCACGATCATGATGATCTTAGATGTAGCACTTGGTTAAAAAAGGAATTGATTAAATAGGCGCCAGTTAACACTGTCGCCTATTTTTTATCTTGTTAGATGATTTCCCAATAATATGATGTCCTATATGTTTGTCCTATAGGTAAAATGATCGTATTGTCATTGGGTACATCATCATTGTTATCTTTCGCAAATCCATGACCATGTTGTGGTTCAATACAAACAAAAGGAGTATCAGGTGATTTATGCCAAAAACCAACACGATTGAAATTTTTGATACCAACTCTTATCGTATGCTTACCATTAGTTAAATCAACATAAGAGCTTGTTAGTCCATTAAAGAAGACAGCACTTTTTTCATTGAAGAATTCATTTCCTTTAAGAGATATTTCTTTTTCTAGCATATATCCACTTGTGGAAACAGCATTTTCCTTTTTTTCGGTGGCAAAGCGATACTCATCAAAAGATTCGTCATTATTTAATGGGCAATTAAATGCTGGATGAAAACCAATTTGAAAAGGTATAGGTCGATCATCAGTATTAATAACTTCATAGTTTAGCCATAATTTCTTATCTTCTAAGCGATAAGTCACGATCAATTTAAAATGATAAGGGTATTGAGCTAATGTGTCATCATCATCCGTAAGCATTAATTCAATTTCTTCATCTGTTTGTTTTGTACAGGTAAATAAGGCATAACGCGCAAATCCATGCTTACCAAGGGTATACTTTTTCCCATCAACTTCATACTCGTTACCCCAAGAAGTACTTACAACAGGGAATAAAATAGGATTACGATTAGCCCAATACTTTTCATCACCAGTCCATACATATTCAACACTAGAATCATTAGCGACAAAACTAGTTACTTCCGCTGCTTTTTCACTAAATGTAGCACTTACATATTTATTATGTAGTTTCATTGATCCTCCTTTGTCTTTGACCTTATCCATAAGACTTTTCTTAGTATTATCTTATCATTAGTTAGTTTAAACAACATGCCGATTTTTCACAAAAATAACCAGAATAAATCGCATCGATCTAGCAAAAAATACAACGTTAATTTGCGTTGCTTGTAGCAACGGGCAGTTTTTCATACAATAGTGGTAACAACCGAAAGAAAGAAGGTAAGCACTAATGTTAAACGAAAACATTAAAGCGATCAGAAAATCAAAAGGACTTTCGCAAGAAGAGTTTGCTATCAAGCTAAATGTGGTGCGACAAACAATATCTAAATGGGAACAAGGATTGTCCGTTCCTGATTCTGATATGTTAATCTGTATATCGGAAGTACTTGAAACATCGGTAAGCACTTTACTTGGGGAAACTGTTATTGAGTCGAAAGTTGATGATTTAAAAGCGATTTCCGCAAAGCTGGAGATTATAAATTTACAACTTGCACATAGGAATACCACAAGAAGAAATACACTTCATTGGCTACTTATTTCATTCTGTACGGTCATAATAGCAATATTTGCAGTCCTTATAGTATTAAAAAGTCCTTACTTAGGATGGGATTATAGTGACCCTGAAACCACCGTTGTCGGAGTAGTTTTTCACGCATTTGAATGGTTGTTTGTCAGATTGGCACCGATTATCCTTATAGGGGCGATCATTGGTATTTTTTTAACACGGAAGAAAGTATAAAACCGCTTTGCTTTTATTTACAGTACAAACTTCAAAAATCCAGTTTATCTTTCATCTTCTCAGTAATACTTTTCTTAGTTTTATTTTATCGTTAAGAAGTTAAACAACATACCGTTTTTTCTCATAAATAACCTTGATAAATCTCATCGATCTAGTTAAAAAATACCTTGTCTGAATGGACAAGGTATTCTTTTTATTGTTTTAAGACTTTGATCCTATCAACAAGTTTTCTAGCTGATAGTCCATATTTATCAAGTAAATCGGCTGGCTTTCCACTTTCACCAAATGTATCTTGAATACCGATTATCATCATTTTCTTTGGATAATTTTCAATCAATACTTCAGCGATCGCTGAACCAAATCCAGCTAGTACATTATGTTCTTCACATGATACTAAATGAGTATGGGTCTTAGCCATTTCGATGATCAGTTCTTTATCGATTGGCTTAATCGTTGGCATATTGATCACAGAACAATCAAGACCAAGTTCTAGTAAAGTTTCTGAAGCTTTAAGAGCTTCTTGAACCATAAGCCCAGTCGCAAAGATCGCTACATCGGTTCCTTTACGTAGGATTTCACCTTTACCAAAGTGGAATTGATAATCATCACCATGGATCGTTTCTACAGCACTACGTCCTAAACGTACAAAGACAGGACCTTTAATATCTTTGACCGCTTTGATCACTTCTTCGGTTTCTTTACCATCACATGGCTGAATCACCTGCATATTAGGAATAGCGCGCATTAATGCAATATCTTCCACACTTTGATGGGTCGCTCCATCTTCACCCAGGGTAATGCCAGCATGTGTTGCACAGATCTTTACATTTAGATTTGAATAACAGATACTGTTACGAACTTGCTCAAAAGCTCTTCCTGCCGCAAACATCGCAAAGCTACTTGCATAAACGATCTTACCACTAGCCGCAAGCCCTGCAGCGATTGACATCATATTTGCTTCGGCAATACCGATATTAAAGTGTCTTTCAGGACATGCTTGTTTTGCATCGCTTGTCTTGGTGCTTTTAGTGAGATCAGCGTCTAATACAACGATTCTTTCATCTTCACATATTAATTTAGCCAACGCTTTTCCATAGGCTTCTCGTGTCGCTATTTTTGTCATTATTGTACTCCTTCAATCTCAGCCAAAGCTTGTTTGGTCTGTTCAGGATTTGGAGCTGATCCATGCCAGCCTGCTTCATTTTCCATATATGAAACACCTTTTCCTTTAACAGTATGAGCAACGATGATCGTTGGTTGTCCTTTGATCGTCTTAGCTTCCGCAAAAGCTTTTTCAATCTGTTGTAGGTCATGACCATCAATTTCAATTGTGTGCCATCTAAAAGCCTTGTATTTTTCCACAAATGGAGTTGGATCCATTACCTTGGTAATATCGCCATCAATCTGCAAACCATTAAAATCTAACATAACACAAAGATTATCTAGTTTAAAATTAGGAGCTGCCATGAGCGCTTCCCATATCTGACCTTCTTGACTTTCACCATCACCGATCATCGCATAAACACGATGTTGGTTATTATCGATCTTATTAGCTAAGGCCATGCCAACTGCCGCTGATAATCCTTGGCCTAAACTACCAGTCGTCATATCAACACCATCAATATAAGTCATATTGGGATGCCCCTGTAAGCGTGAATCGATTGCTCTAAAGGTCGCTAACTCATCCTCTGGTATAAATCCCTTTTCCGCAAGTACAGCGTATAGTAAAGGCGATGCGTGCCCTTTACTTAAGACGAAACGATCACGATCAGTTGTCGCCACATTATTCTTATCAATATTCATTTCATTAAAATAAAGCCACACTAACAACTCAACACCCGATAAACTACCACCTGGGTGACCCGATTGTGCGGTTGCGACCATTTTGATTATGTTTTTGCGCATATTCTGCGCATGAACTTTCAGTTCATTTATTGATTGCATGATTACACCATCCTTTTGGTATATTATACCATTTATTAACGAGTATGTTAGGTAAATTTGCCTATGATGATAAATATCAACTAATCATCTTGACATCAATAATGAACAATCGTATATTATTATCAGTGGTCTAAGAAAGTAGATGATGAACATGTCCTTTATTGAATTTAATGATGTAAAAAAGATCTATAAAATGGGTGAAGTGGAAATCCCCGCTTTAGCTGGTGTTTCGTTCAAGATTGAAAAAGGTGAATTTGTGATCGTTGCTGGCGCCAGTGGTGCTGGTAAATCCACGATCCTTAATATCCTTGGTGGTATGGATACTTGTAGTAGTGGTGAGATCATCGTTGATGAAACAGAAATAAGTTCCTTTAGTGAAAAAGAACTAACTAACTATCGTCGTTATGATATTGGTTTTGTTTTCCAATTCTATAATTTAGTCCAAAACTTAACCGCCAAAGAAAACATTGAACTAGCTACGCAAATCTGTAAAGATCCACTAGACATAGAAGATACGATCAATGCTGTTGGCCTGAAAAGTCGTAAAAACAACTTCCCTTCCCAACTTTCAGGCGGTGAGCAACAACGGGTAGCAATTGCTAGAGCTCTTGCTAAAAACCCTAAACTATTGCTGTGTGATGAACCAACTGGTGCCCTTGACTATAAAACTGGTAAATCTATCCTTAAACTATTACAAGACACTTGTCGTAAACAAAATATGACCGTGATCATCATTACACATAACCTTGCTTTATGTCCGATGGGAAATAAGGTAATTAAAGTAAAAAGTGGCCTTATTGATTCAATTGAGATTAACGCCAATCCTTTACCGATAGAAAGCATTGAGTGGTAATGAAAAAAAGAAACATTCTAACCGTCGACCTATTACGTGAGATCAAACGTTCATTTGAACGTTTTTTATCCATTTTTGCGATCGTCGCCATTGGAGTTGCTTTCTTCGCCGGTATTAAAGCCACCAGCAGCGTCATGAAAGCTTCTGCTGATGCTTATTATGATAAATATAATCTTATGGATCTTAGAATCGTTAGTAATTTTGGTTTAACTAAAAATGATCTATTGGCGATCAATAAAGCTGAAGGCGTAAAAGCTAGCTATGCGACCTCAACCATGACCGTGGTCACAAGTAAAGATTCTGAAGAATACGTGATGATCGTTCATGGTATTGATATTGATAAAGCGAACAATAACAATGACGACTACATCAATCAATATGCTTTGATTGATGGTCGCTTACCACAAAGATCAGGCGAATGTTTGATCGAAGACAATAAGATGTATCAAAGTGATCTTCAACTTAACGATATTATTACTATATCAACAGGAACTGATTCTGATATTCGTGACTCATTAAAAACGGCTGAATATAAGATAGTTGGTATAGTTCGGACTCCATACTATCTTTCATACGAAAAAGGAAGCACCAACATCAAAGATGGTCGAATTGATTCATTTTTGATCATCCCAAATAGTGACTTTATCAATGAGTATTATACCGAGATCTTTGTGACGATTGAGCAAGCGAAAGCCTTGAATTCATATACTGATGAATATTTTGATCATATCGCTTTTACTGTAGATCGTCTAACTTCCGTAGGTATCAGTCAGTCAGAAAAAAGATATGAGGAAATCATTGTTGAAGCAACCGCCAAATTAGACGAAGCTAAACAAGAATACCTAGATGGTGTTAATACCTATGAAACCGAGATTGAGAAAGCTGAAAGACAACTCGAAGACGCTCGTTTTGAATTAGTCAAAGGACAGATTGAACTATCTAATAATAAATTGATGTTGCAAATAACACTTCAGAGCTATCAAAGTGATATCGATTCGGCAAAACAAGCTGTCGTGATCGCTACACAAAGTTATGATCAACTTAATGATCAACTGGCAATTACGCGACCTCAGGTTGACGCTTTGATTGCCGGTTATCAAATAGAACTAGAGGCAGTCAACCTTCAGATCGCTGCTAAACAACTACAAATTAATAATGTTCAAGCTCAAATTGATGATAATAATGAAGAGATAGCTACATTACAAGCTCTACGCGATACATACGATGTCAGTTCACCTGAATACACAAGCATAACCCAACAAATCAATGATCTTGAAGCAGAAAATATCGTGCTTCAAGCTGAGTTAAACACTTATCAAAGTGAGTTAACCTCTTTGAATAATCAAAAAAGACAACTTGAAACCAATATTGATCTTGCGAATCTCAGTATTTCTACTTTAAATCAACAGCTCATCAGTTTACAAGAAACGATCGTTGCTTATCAAACACAGATCACTGAAGGAGAAAAAGAGATAGCGATTGCCAAACAAACGGCTGACATTGAATTCGCTAAAGCGCAAACCAAGATTGATAATGGTCAGAAGGAAATAGTAAATGGTCAACTTGAACTTGAAAAACAAAAGATTGAAGGACAAGAAAAACTAGATGATGCCTATGAACTAATCATCAAAGCAGAAAAAGACATTGAAGAGATTGAAGAAGCTCAATGGTATATCCTTGATCGTAACTCTCATTACAGCTATCGTGATTATGGTTCCGCAGCTGATCGTATGGATAGCATCGCTCAAGTCTTTCCTGTCTTTTTCTTCTTAGTAGCGGCTCTTGTCTGTTCGACAACGATGACGAGAATGATCGATGAGCAACGAGGCTCGATCGGGACTCTTAAAGCATTAGGTTATAATAACCTGGCGATCGTGGGTAAATATCTCAAATACTCTTTTCTAGCAAGTCTGGCTGGTTGTGTCTTTGGTATCGTAGCTGGTATGTATATTTTCCCAACTGTTATCTTTGAGGTATGGAATACGATGTATACGGTACCTGATATTGTTTATTTAGCTAATTTACCATTAGTTGTTTTAACATCATTGATCGCTATCTTAACAACGATGGTTGCTAGTTTCTCATCATGTTATGTGATCTTAAAAGATAAACCCGCAACGCTGTTAAGACCAAAAGCACCAGTGATCGGTAAAGTGATCATGATGGAAAGAATTAATTTTATATGGAAAAGAATGTCTTTTACTGCCAAAGTCACGGCTCGTAATATCTTCCGTTATAAGAAGCGTTTCTTTATGACTGTGATTGGTATATCAGGATGTTCAGCACTACTATTAGCTGGCTTTGGTATTCGCGATTCTATTGGCCAGATCGCTGTTTATCAATTTGAAGAGATAATTTCTTATTCAGCTTCAGCTAAATTTGATGATGACCTAACAATGTTAGAAAAAGAAACTTTTATATCAGAAATCAATAGTGATAATAATGTCTTAGACGCCATGATCATCAGTGAATCAAGTGGTAAGATCTACATCGCTAATGAAGAACTAGCGGTAAGCATCATTGCCCCATATGATATTGAACAATTCAAATCATTTTATAGTTTAAGAGACAGACAGAGTAAAGAGGCTATCTTTATTAAGACTAACGGAATCGTTATTAGTGAAAAAGCCGCTAATGATCTAGATCTTAAGATTGATGATAAAGTTACTATCTCCAATAGTGATGGTTATAAAGAACAAGCAACGATCACCGCGATCACAGAGAACTATGTCGGTCACTACGTCTTTATTTCTCCTGCTCATTACAAAGAATTATTCGATCTAAGACCTGAATATAATACCTCGATCATTCGTTTATTAGATACAAGCAAGAAAGTAGAATCTGATTTTGGTACAAAACTCATCGATAGTGGTGATATAACATCAATCACCTTCTACTCCGGTTTAGCAGATCAATTTATCGATATGATCGGTAGTTTGAACTTAGTCGTTGTTGTTATGATCATTAGTGCTGGTATTTTAGCCTTTGTGGTTCTATACAATCTAAGTAATGTCAATATCAGTGAAAGGATGCGTGAGATTGCCACGATCAAAGTCCTTGGTTTTAATCAGAAGGAAGTCTCAAATTACGTTTATCGTGAGATCGCGATCTTAACTTTTGTTGGTTCTTTGCTTGGTCTAGTTTTGGGTAGAGCCTTACACTTGTTCATTATGAAGATAGCCGAATTAGAATCAGTCATGTTTGGACGTGAGATCTATCCATTAAGTTATATTTATTCCATTATCATTACTTTAGTCTTCTCTTTGATCGTCAATATCGCAATGAATAAGAAACTAAAGAATATCAAGATGGTTGAGTCTTTGAAATCAGTAGAGTAAAAATAACCCAGTCGGGTTATTTTTTGAGTAGGAGTTGTTTTACTTCTAAGAGATTATCGACAACATGTGTAGCTAAACTTGTATCAAAATTAAAGCGTGGATCACGTAGTGCCACAACACACATTCCCGCGTTATATCCAGCAGTTATGCCCATTGTTGAGTCTTCAATTACCATACAATCTTCTGGATCAACGTTTAACTGCTTGGCTGTATGTAAAAATATTTCTGGATGTGGTTTCGTTTCTTTGAACTGTTCGCCAGAGATCACAACATCAAAATACTTATGTAAATCACATTGATCAAGTTTATTCATGGTTCTTATAAGTCTACCAGATGAAGCGACGGCCATCGGATAACCCAAATCCTTAAGATACTCTAATAATTCAACTGCTTCTGGTCTTAATAACTTCGTAAAATCTGTTGGAAAATCAATATTGAATTGAGTGTGATAAGCTGCCGCAATCTCTGGTGACACATTTAGAAATTTAGCGATGTTTTCATTATAATATTTTGATGGTCCTCCACCAATATAATAAAGATCTTCAAGTTTAACATCGACTCCATGCCCCTTTAGGATTTTCTGGACATTCTTGATATACTGTATTTCACTATCCATAATTACGCCGTCCATATCAAATATTACTGCTTTTATCATTTCTTACCCTCACTTACTAGTCATTATTGTATCGGATATTGATACAACTGTAAAGTGACACACACAAGTACTAAATAATATGGTATTATCTAATGAGTTAAGCATTTGTTTATAATTAGCACAAATGCTAATGCGAGGTGTTATGGATAAAAGAAATATTACTAAGACAGAAGCGAAGATCCTGAAAATATTGACTGATGACCCCATGATCACCCAAGATGATTTGGCTCTATCCCTTAGTACATCAAGATCATCAGTTTCTGTTCATCTTAATAACCTTGTTAAAAAAGGCTATATTCTAGGACGTGGATATCTTCTTAGTCATAATGTTGGTGTTACGGCGATTGGAGCGTCAATGATCGATATAACTGGTCACAGTCAAGATCGTTTGATCCCAAAAGACTCAAACCCAGGGAAAATTACCGTTACACCAGGTGGGGTAACGCGTAATATCAGTGAAAATCTATCTTTATTGAATGTTGATGTTACCTTGATCACAGCCCTTTGTAACGATGGCTTTGGCTATCAAATAAAAAAAAGATGTGAAGATGTCGGTATTAATGTATCATTTTCATATTTTTCACCAGATGGTATCACTACCACTTATATGGCAATCTTAAATGATGATGGTGATATGGATTTAGCCTTATCCGATACAGCTGCTTTAGATAATATGCCCCTTGAACATCTAATCAAGCATCAAGCGGTGTTAGATAAAAATGAGTTGATCGTTATTGATGCTGCTTTACCTGATGAGATCATTACTTATCTTCTCGATAAACATCGTCACCAACGGATCTTTGTTGATCCGGTATCGATTAAAAAAGCAAGATCGATAAAAGCTCATATTGGAAAATTTGACACCTTAAAATGTAATGAAATGGAAGCTCAGTATCTTTCCGGTATTGATATAACAGACAAAGAAAGTTTAGAGAAAGCTGCTAGCCATCTATTAACCAAAGGACTAAAAAACATCTTTATCACCAGAGGTAAAAAAGGTGTATACTTTCAAAACAGTAGTGAAAAAGGTTATATCAAAAGCTTCGCTACGAGCATCAAAAACGCAACTGGTGCCGGTGATGCTTTCACAGCGGGTATTGTTTACGCCGCTTTAAAAGGATATGATCTTCAAAAAGCCGCATTAATAGGTAATGCCATGGCTTCAATTGCTTTACAAAGCGTATCAGCGGTCAATCCGTTGATGTCACTTGATCAAGTAGAATCATTATTAAAAAAGGAGAACAACTAATGAATTATCAAGACTATTTTGTTTTTTCACCTGAAGTCAAAAAGGCTTTAAATGAAAACCGACCAATTGTTGCTTTAGAAAGTACGATCATCGCTCATGGATTTGCTTATCCGGCAAATCTTGAAACAGCTAGAGAATGTGAAAGGATCATTCGTTCACTCGATGTAACACCTGCAACTATAGGGATATTAAATGGTAAGATCCATGTTGGATTAACTGATGAACAGTTAATTTACTTCGCTACTAACCGTGAGATGAAAAAGTGCTCACGACGCGATGTAGCGCCGACTATCGCTACTAAGGGCGATGGGGCAACTACAGTGACCACAACTGCTATGTTTGCGCATATGGCTGGTATCAAGGTCTTCGCTACAGGTGGTATTGGTGGGGTTCACCGTCATGGTGAAGTAACGATGGATATATCAGCTGATCTACAAGAACTAGCTAATACCCCGATAACGATCGTTTGTGCTGGAGCTAAATCAATCTTAGATATCGAAAGAACAAAAGAATACTTAGAAACTTATGGTGTTAGTATCATTGGTTATCAAACAGCAAAGATACCTGCCTTTTATACTCGTGATAGTGGCTTTGATGTTGATTATCAGATGGATGATGTTGCCACGATCGCCAAGACCATCAAAGTTAGAGATGATCTAGCTATAGCATCAACACTATTAGTTACTAATCCTATTCCAAAGGATTCAGAATTAGATCCTGAGTATATCAACGCCGAAATTGAGAAAGCCGTTAAAGATAGTGAAGTAAAAGGGATTAAAGGTAAAGCTGTCACTCCCTATCTTCTAAGCGCTTTACATAATTCTACTCAAGGAAGAAGTGTTGAAGCTAATAAAGCCTTAGTCTTTAATAACGCTGAGCTAGCCGCTAAGATTGCCAAAGAACTATCTAAAGCCGAGTAATCGGCTTTTTTTTGGCTTAAACATAAAAAAAACTCCATAAAGGAGTTTTAAACCTGGCGATGTGCTATTTTCACTATAGCTAGTATAGCTATCTTCGCCGCAGAAATGCTTAACTTCTGTGTTCGGGATGGGAACAGGTGTGACCATTTCGCCATCATCACCAGATCGAGAGCGTAGTTCTCTCAAAACCAAATAACAGATTTGTTTGCCATGTCTTTCTTGTTGTTTTTGTGATTAAATCCTCGACCTATTAGTATCAGTCAACTGCACGTATTGCTACGCTTCCATATCTGACCTATCAACCTTGTAGTCTTCAAGGGGTCTTACTTCACTAGGAATGGGAATTCTCATCTTGGAGTCGGTTTCACGCTTAGATGCCTTCAGCGTTTATCCGGTCCGTACTTAGCTACCCAGCTATGCCACTGGCGTGACAACTGGTGCACCATTGGTACGTCCATCCTGGTCCTCTCGTACTAAGGACAGCGCTCCTCAAAATTCCTACGCCCACAACAGATAGGGACCGAACTGTCTCACGACGTTCTGAACCCAG
>CAZCSQ010000022.1:0-20929 GCA_964501425.1 uncultured Erysipelotrichaceae bacterium | reverse complement strand
GATAGAACAAATTCCAAAAAAGAAGTTGTGTGGTTTTTTATCGTTACTTTTTTATAAAAAATCCTATTTAAAACCACATGCTATGCATGTGTGAAAAGAAACTTATAGAGATGTAAGAGAAAAAAGAGTCCCCCTTTGATAGAATTAGAAAGGCTGACAACCGAACTAATAAAACAAAGGGGGACAACTTGAGCTCAAGTGAAAACAGTTTAGCACATACACGATGGAATTGTAAGTATCATGTAGTATTCATCCCGAAATATCGACGAAGAATAATATATGGGAAATTACGAGAAGACATAGGAAAAATACTGAGACGATTGTGTGAGATGAAGGATGTAGAAATATTAGAAGCACATGCATGCATAGATCATATTCACATGTTGGTAAAGATACCACCGAAGTTGAGTGTTTCCGGATTCATTGGTTTTTTGAAAGGAAAAAGCACGTTGATGATATTTGATCGACATGCAAGTTTGAAGTATAAACAAGGAAACCGAAACTTTTGGGCAAAAGGGTACTATGTAAGTACTGTTGGGCTAAACGAAAAAACAGTCCAAGAATACATACGCCATCAAGAAGATGAGGATAAGTTAAGAGACAATATGACAAAGCGAGAATATGTAGATCCCTTTAAGGGATAGTAAGGAATAGAAAGCGGTTGTCAGTCATAAAAAGCCTCTTTAGAGGCTATGTAAGTAAGATGCCCTTATAGGGCGAAACTAAAACTACCCATTTTATGGGTAGATAGTTATTGATCAAGCATAATCGTTGCTAAGTATGGTAGAAATGCTAATATGAATGCATCAAATACAAAGAGGTAATTGTATGGATATTAAACTACAAAAATTAAAACGCTTTAATATGATCATGGGTTTATTCCACTTAATTCAAGGTATTGTAATGTTGTTTCTAGCAACAACTGTCATTCAAAAAATATCAGAATTCCAACCAGAAATTATTCAATTCTATCAAACATTTAACACAACAACAAGGTCACTTGAAACTACTAGTAAAGTCTTATTTGAATTACCGTTTGGTATTATGGTCGCATCTTTTTTGTTAATATCAGCTTTAGCACATGGAGTGATCGTATTAATGAGTAAGAAGTATTTTGCTGATCTAAAACTGGGGATCAATCGATTCCGTTGGTTTGAATACGCATTAAGTTCATCGATCATGATCACATTGATCGCTACTTTATTTGGCATCTATGATATCGCTACTCTACTGTTGATCTTTGTGGTCAATGCCACAATGAATTTATTTGGATTAGTTATGGAAGAGTTAAACTCAGGATCAGATAAGAAAAGAGTTAATTGGGGCCCGTTTATTTGGGGATCAATCGCTGGACTCGCTCCGTGGGTAGCAATTTTACTTTATATGTTTGGCACAGGAAACTTTGATATGATTCCTTGGTTTGTGTGGGCAATAGTTGGCACATACTTTGTGGCATTCAATACATTTCCTGTTAATATGATCTTACAATACAAAAAGATTGGAAAATGGAAAGACTACATCTATGGTGAAAGAGTCTATATTATCTTAAGTTTAGTTGCTAAATCGTTGTTAGCTTGGCTTGTGTTGTTTGGAGCAATGCAACCCTAATAGATATAATAGAGTATTATTTAGTCATTATCGAAGTCGTCTGTACAATCGTATGACGACTTCTTTAGTATTATTAAACAACTTTGTGATGACCACAAATTGATGGTAATCAAAAATAAATTGTAGTAGGATATAAAATAATCTATAATTTGTAATAAACAAAAACAACTTAAAATAATCAAGAATAGCTATTTAGTCATTATCTTGAGTTAATAACTCACGATCTTTACGGAAAGAGGCATAGACGATCATGAAAGAGAACTATCTGAAAAGTGAACTTTATAACCTGATCAAAAATGATTCAAGTGTTTTTGAGTTTATTCAATCTGGATCATTAGATGGCATGTGGTATTGGGATTTAGAAAATCCAGAGAATGAGTGGTTGAGCCCGAAGTTTTGGGAAACACTTGGTTATGATCCTAAAGAGAAACAACACTTAGCTAGTGAATGGCAAGACATCATCTTTCAAGCAGATTTGAAGTTAGCTATTGATAACCTTGAAAAACACTGTAGTGATCCAAATTATCCGTACGATCAAATCGTTAGATATCGACATAAAGATGGTTCGACTGTTTGGATAAGATGTAGAGGATTAGCAATAAAGGATAACAATGGCAAACCAATACGCATGTTAGGAGCTCATTCTGATGTTACATACTTAAAAGAAACAGAGAAAGAGATCTTAAGACTTACTAATGAATATGAAAAAGTATTTAATGGAACTCAAGATTCTATGTTTTTAATTGAGGTAAAAGAAACAGGTCAGTTTGTCTATGTACGAAGCAATCGAGCTCATCAAGTAAATACAAAGATACCAATAGAAGCGATTGCTAACAAAACACCTCAAGAATTACTTGGTAAGGAATCAGGAGATGTTGTAAAGAAGAATTACCAAAGGTGTGTCGATCAAAGATCAAGTATCACATATGAAGAAGAGCTGGACTTACCAGCTGGGAAAAGACTCTGGTCAACAACATTAACTCCCATTATGGAAGAGGGTCGCGTTTGTTATATCGTAGGTTCAGCTAATGATATAACTGAGCGTAAAAAACTTGAACTGGAACTAGAGCGCTACGCCAATTATGACAAACTAACAGGATTACCTAATAGAAGACTGTTTTTTGAGAGGTTAGATAGTATGGTTTTAGAGTGTGAAAGAGACAACAAGAAATTTGCGCTTCTATTTATCGATCTTGATGGGTTCAAAGGCATAAATGATAATCATGGTCATAAAATTGGTGATGAAGTTTTAACCACCGTCGGTACGTGTTTGCTTGATAGTGTTAGAAGATCAGATACGGTTGCAAGGATGGGTGGCGATGAGTTTACGGTGATAATACGCCATGTTGATAATAGCAAAGGTATAGACATGTTAGTTGATAAGATTCGTAAAGTTATAAAAGAGCCGATCATTATTGATAATATTACCTGTAATGTTGATTCATCAATTGGTATGGCAATTTATCCTGAAAATGGGACAGACAGTGAAGCATTACTGAGAAACGCTGATTCTGCAATGTATAATCTAAAAAGAACCAAAAAAGGTGAATTTAATGGGCTTAGTTATGGAGTATAGGATTTTCACATGTTATTTATAATAATATTTAAGACTAGTTAATAATTAAGTATATTTATATAGATCTTATGATCTAGAAGGAGTAATCATGAATCAAAGAATAAAAGCGTCTATAATTGGAGGAGCAATACTTGGGTTAGTTTGCGTTGCTGGAGCTTATATTCGCTCTGGGTTTACAGCATCACCAGATTTTGTCTTTGCGCTTTGGTATAATCGTGTGATCCTTGGTTTGATCGTTGGCGCTCCATGGGCGTTAACTACAAAAAACATGGCTTTATTAAGAGGAGCTGTGTTAGGTCTTTTAGTCTCATTTGCTTTTTATGCTTCAACAAGCTTTGTTGATCCTATTAGCTTTATAGCGGGTATTGTCTATGGAGTAATCCTTGAAGCTTGGCTTGTTCGCTATAATAAGTGATGTTTTAGTCTTGTAACTTATGTCATTTAAAATAATACTGGTGTAAATTCATATTCTGTAGTAATAATAGAGAAAAGGATCTTTATTATGACATCTATCCACAAAAAAGGTTTTACAATGATTGAAATGCTCATCGTGTTAGCGATCCTTTTAATCATGACCGCTCTTATCGTTCCTCAAGTGGTAAACGCCATTGAATCATCAAAAGTTACTGCTGATCAAGCAAGTGTTAGGTCATTGAATACCGCAACGGCTATTTATCGCTCAACTGATCCTAACAACGATCCTTTCACAGATGAATCAAGTAGTGATCCCGAGTTGATCGAAGAGTTGGTAACTAGTGGGTATTTATTTAAATTTATCGAACCGCAAAGTAAAGATGCGAGCTTTAAATGGTTATTTAGTGAAGAAAAATGGGCGTTGATCACAGCTAATGCCCAATATATAGTATCATCTGCAGATGGCTTGATCATCGTGACATCAGGAGGACATGTAGGTTATCTAAAAGGCGATTTCACCAATGAAGATCTACTTGATATTGTTATTCCAGTATCTTTAGATGATCAAGTTATTAAAAATATCTGGCAAGATGTTTTTAAGAATAAGGGAATTGAATCGATTACCTTCGCCCAAGGTAGTCAGATTGTTCAAATTCATGCACGAGCCTTTTATAACAATAATATTTCATCGATTGATCTACCAGACACGATTGAGAAAATCGATCTGTGGTCTTTTAAAGATAATAATTTGAGTGAGATTAAATTACCTTCAAGCTTAAAAGTTATTGAACAAAGAGCCTTTGAAGGTAATGATCTAACTAAGATAAAGATCGGAAGTAATGTTGAAACGATCAAAGATCGCGCATTTGGAGAATATACAAATAGTTTTATCCAAGCTTATGAAACAGGTGGCGCAGGCACCTATGTATTAGTTGATGATGAATGGATCAAGCAATAAACAATATAAAAAAGATGTTTGGTATGCATACTTACGCATTGAAAACATCTTTTTATTTATTTTATCTTTTTTATTGAAGATCAACTAATAGTTATACCGATAGTAAGTGTTCACCATTTTGGATTATTTCGGTTAGTGGCTTACCCCAGGCTATAACTTCAAGATTAAGATCCGTAAGGATATCAACTACATTAAGTTCAGTAGCACAGGCAATACATGCCGACACCTTTACGCCGCTTGCTTGAGCCTTCTTTATTTCCTCTTGAATAGTGATATTCTCAGCCACAAGCTTAGCAGAAGAACCCCAGATAATGATCGTTACTTCATCCCACCACTTCTTTTTTATGGCATTGATGACATACATAAAAACCATTAGGCGAGCGGTATCAACATTATTAGATGTCCATAATATGTTTAATTTCTTGTTCATATAGACCTCATTTCTTATATTGGTTAATTAAACCTTACCACAAGTTTGTAAAGATGTTGACTATTTTGATTCTAGTGGTGAAGTAAATTCGGATATTAACTTTTTGAACAAGGTATCTATTACTGTTATAATTAATATATGAATACTACTTGTTTAGTATATGCTAGTTCATAAAGGAGGAACTCAATAATGTTAACAAAACAGTTTCAAGATAAAAAATTATCACTGCTTGGCTTTGGGACAATGCGCTTACCACTGATTAGCTCAGAGAAGAATGCTCCAATAGATGAAGAAGCAGTTAATAAAATGGTCCGTTATGGCTATGATCATGGTGTAAACTATTTTGATACGGCATATCCATATCACGATGGAGAATCTGAAAGAGTGATTGGTAAAGCTTTGAAGCAATTACCACGAGAGAGCGTTTATCTAGCAACGAAATATCCAGGACATCAGATTGCCTCAAGTTATGATCCTAAAGAAATATTTGAAAAACAACTGGAAAAGTGTGATGTCGATTATTTTGATTTCTATTTATTACATAATGTTAATGAAAAATCAATTGATACATATTTGGATCCTCGTTGGGGGATTGTTGACTACTTTATTGAACAGAAAAGAAATGGACGTATTAAACATCTTGGTTTTTCAAGTCATGGTGAACCAGAGAATCTAAAGAAGTTTCTAGATGTATATGGCGAAGTAATGGAGTTTTGTCAAATTCAATTGAATTATATGGACTGGACTTTACAAGATGCTAAAACAAAATGTGATATCTTAACTGCTAGAAATATCCCTATCTGGGTAATGGAACCAGTTCGTGGTGGTAAATTAGCTAATCTATCAGAAGAATATGAAGATGCCTTAAAGAAATTACGTCCGAATGAATCAATTGCTTCATGGGCATTTCGCTGGCTTTTAACATTACCTAATGTGAATATGATATTCAGTGGTATGTCGAACATGGATCAAATGATCGATAACATCAAGACATTTACTGAGCAATTACCTTTATCTGAAAGTGAAGTTGATGTTCTTTATCAGATCGCCGACAGCATGAAGAATTCCTTGCCTTGTACATCATGTCGATATTGTGTTGAAGTGTGTCCTCAAGGACTTGATATCCCGATGTTGATCAATATGTACAATCAACTACGATTCGCTCCACAAATGAATATCAGAGTAAGGATCGACGCTCTTGCTGAAGACAAAAGACCAAGCGCTTGTATAGCTTGTGGTGCTTGTATGGCGATGTGTCCTCAAAATATTGATATACCAACAGCGATGCAGGAATTTGCGGAAGAATTATCTAAACTACCGAGTTGGGAAGAAATTTGTCGTCAAAGAGAAGCCGTAGCCAAAAAGGCGATATAATCTATCTGTTTACACAAACTACACTCCAACTCAAGTAAGAAAAAGGAGATATAATATGCAAAAAGAATTAACTACTGAACAAAGTATGAAACTATTAGAAGAATTGCATGTTAGGTTTGAAAAGAATAGAAGCTATCATCAACATCTTGAATGGTCAAAGGTTAAAGAAAAGCTACTGAAATATAGAGACAAGCTTTGGTCACTTCATGAAATGGAAATGACAGGGGGAGAACCGGATGTGATTGGTTATGATCCCAACAATAATACTTATATGTTTTGTGATTGTTCAAAAGAAACACCAAGTAAAAGAAGAAGTGTCTGTTATGATGCAATAGCCCAACAAGCTCGTAAAGAACACAAACCAAAAGATAATGCGGTTGATATGGCTAAGAATATGGGAATTGAATTGCTGGATGAAGAGCAATATCATCAATTACAAAAGCTTGGTGATTTCGATCTTAAAACATCAAGTTGGTTAAAAACACCAAGTGAAATAAGAGATCTTGGCGGAGCTATTTTTGGCGATAAGCGTTATAACAGAGTGTTTATATATCATAATGGCGCAGAATCGTATTACGGTGTAAGAGGTTTTCGTGGTTGGTTAATTATCTAAAATTAAATATAGTGAGGTAATACAATGCTTAATAAAAAGACTTACACAAATGGTCAAAAAGTATATGAGTTAACTGATGATATACTCTCTTATTTTTATAAAAATGGTCAACTTAAAGCTAAAGGAAAATACGTGAATGAGCAAATGGAAGGCCAGTGGCAATTTTATCGCGAGAATGGACAATTGTTGCAAATAGGAAACTACCTAAATAACAAAAAGCACGGACATTGGTTAAGATATGATCGTAATGAAAACCAAGAATACTCCGCGTATTTTGATGATAATAAACTGATCAAACAAGAAAAATAGGTTAAGAAACAAGTTTGGACATTTAGTCGGTATCTTTATGAAAAGATAGAAATAAAGAATTATATAGATTATGAAAAAACTTATTTAAGGGAAAGATTTTATCAATTATCAAAAGCTTCAAACCAAGCTTTTGATCTTAATAAATTGTTTAATGGCGATGATTAATACAGAAAGGTTATTAAAGCTATGCAAGCTAAAATGAATAATATTGATGAGTATCTTAAGTCTTTAACAATCGAAAGAAGATTGATCATAGATCAGTTACGTACTGTTATTAGTGATAACCTGCCTTATGGTTTTAAAGAACAACTAGCTTATGATCTGATCGCTGAGCTTTGTCGTAAAATGTCAGTTGAAGAGTATATCAAGATCTATGAGCGATCTTTAAATAGATAAGCTATGCTTTTATATAACACAATCAGACAGAGTTATGCCAACTAGGTAACTCTTATTTTATTGACAAATACAAGGTGTAACGATAAACTTCAATTTATGAATAACATAAGAAAGTCAAGGGTAAAAGATGTTTACATATATCGTTTATGGTCTTGCAAGTGTGGGGTTGGCTTTATCTTTTAGTAAAGATAGACAAAAGACTAAAAAGGCGTTGATCAAAGCAATAAAGTCTTTTGAAAACATCCTACCGCAGTTTTTATCAATATTGATCATTATTAGTTTGTCATTATCAATCTTAGATCCTGAAGCGATTACCATGTTAATAGGTACAAGCTCAGGAATGATAGGCATACTTGGAGCGGCTGTTATCGGATCGATAACATTAATACCAGGTTTTGTGGCATTTCCCCTAGCGGCGGCTTTACTTAAAAACGGAGCTGGATATATGCAGATAGCAGCCTTTGTGTCGACATTGATGATGGTTGGAGTAGTAACCCTACCGATGGAAATAAAGTATTTTGGTAAGAAGGCCACAATAAGGCGTAATATACTAGCATTTATTTTTTCTTTGGTTGTTTCACTGATCATTGGAGTTGTCTTATGATGAAGATAATCAAAAGATACAGGATCTTTATTCTGTTACTTATCGTTAATATCATTGTTGGTTTGATCTTACCTGAAATTGGTCTAAGATCATTCAACTTTACAATCCAAAATTTTACGGAAATGATCTTGATCATTCCTCCAATATTCGTGTTACTTGGATTACTTGATGTCTGGGTAGATAAAAACACGATGATGAAATATACTGGTGAGAAATCGGGTATTAAAGGAATACTAATTGCTTTTCTGTTAGGATCTGCGGCCGCTGGTCCTTTATATGCGGCATTTCCGATCGCCAGTGTCATGATGAAAAAGGGGAGTAGTTTGTTTAATGTCTTTGTGTTCATTGGTGCATGGTCAACCACAAAGATCCCAATGCTAACTTTCGAAGCTGCCAGTCTTGGCTTTAACTTTATGATAACGCGCTTAATACTAAGCATCATTGGGATAATGATAATAGCGATTATTGTCGATCGATCATTAAGTAGTGATCAACAAAAAGCCATATACGAACTTAATAAGGATTGATCCTTATTTAATTGACATGATCAATCAAAGGAAAGAATAATTATGAAATCATTGGCGATAGTCAAAGCACAAGAAAGTGATCGATTAGCTATACATGATGTTTTTTCCACCACGATCACTGATGCTTTTACACAAGAAGGATTAAGACATTTAAAGGTGGATATTGAAGAAGAGATAAACACTAAATGTCAATTATTAAATAGATCATTGCTTGTAAGCGATAAAAGTGTCATATTTTTAATCGCCAAAATAAATGATAAAGTAGTTGGAACTATTTCTCTTGGTCCATTAACAAATGAAATCATAAAGATATGCGGTGCACAACCTAAGCAATTTAAAGAGCTAGGTAGTCTTTATGTTTTACCAGAATATCAAAATCAACGAATTGGTTCGTGTTTGATAGAAGCGATGATCACCGAAATAAGAGGATTAAACATTGAGAGCTTTTGGCTTGATTGTGGACTAAAAACAGCTCAAGCCAAATGGCTTCATAAATTCGGTAAACCCTATATGATCGCTAAGGATTATTGGGGTAAAGATTGTGATCACATGATTTGGTTTTGTCATACAAGTGATCTTTAAACAAATTTGTAGTAAAGATAATAGATGAATATGAGCATTTAGATTGTGAATGATCATCAGTAGTATATAATTGAGTTAATTAAGACACCGATTGAACATAAGGAGGTTGATAATTTATGTGGACTTGTCCAAATTGTCAAAGAGCATTCAAGATGAAAGATCAAAGTCATTTTTGTGTTAAGCAATCTTCAATTGATCAGTATATTGAAACTCAACCTATAGAAGTACAAACTATCCTAACAAGACTCAAAGAAGAAATCAAACTAGTTATTCCTAATGCAACTGAAAAGATATCATGGAATATGCCAACATTTTGGGATAAAACAAATATTATCCATTTTGCAGCACATAAAAACCATGTTGGATTGTATCCTGGTGATAAAGCGATCGAACACTTTGAAGATCGTTTAACAGAATATAAACATTCAAAAGGAGCCATCCAGTTTATGTATGATAGACCTATACCATATGAACTTATAAAAGAGATTGCCAAATGGTGTTATACAACAGGTAATCATCATTAGATCATTAAACTAAAGAAAGCGACCACTGGTTAAATTAGTGATCGCTTTTTATCATGAAATCATTTTATTGATCATGTTTGTCATCATATCAATTGATTTGACAGGCATTAAGCGATAAAAAATATCCATCATTTTAGAATCCTTACCAACAAAAATCTTTAGTTTTCCTTTTTCGATACCTTCAACAATAATCTTAGCTGCTACATCAGCTGGGGTTGTTTTATATTGAGCGCCTTCTTCAGCAGTTACGCTTTTTTCATCCTTATCAACTTTAGAGTTCTCGGTAATGTTAGTGGCTATTGCACCTGGAAAAACAACAGAAACATGAACATTGCTATCTTTTGTTTCCGCATATAAAGCTTCTGTAAACAACTTTACACCAGCTTTACTGGCACCATATATCCCTTGACCAGGAACCGGTAAAAAGCCTCCCATTGAAGATATATTAACGATATATGAATCGTTATTTTGATCTACTTCTTTAA
The DNA here is from genome assembly GCA_964501425.1 of uncultured Erysipelotrichaceae bacterium. Classification (GTDB taxonomy): domain Bacteria; phylum Bacillota_I; class Bacilli_A; order Erysipelotrichales; family Erysipelotrichaceae; genus JAQUCI01. The sequence continues at coordinate 10,529 of CAZCSQ010000022.1, read as the reverse complement.
GTACTGCCCGAGTTAGGTTGATCACCGAGTAAAAATTGATATTCATTACTCTTTTAACTGTAGCATCACTTAATTTCATAAAGTTCATAAAGGGTTGAATGATTCCAGCATTGTTGATAATGCCATGTAATCCATTGAAGTCTTCTTTGACTGTTTTCGCAAACATCGCTACCTTTTCTTCATCTGCGACATCTAAGACGTAGGTTTTGATCAGACTTTGATCTTTGATAAGCGATTTTGTTTCGGCAAGGGTTTGTTCGTTAATATCACAACCAGCGACTTTAACACCTTTTTTAACAAGTAGTAGGGTTAATTCTCTGCCCATGCCACTGCCAGCGCCAGTAACGATAAATACTTTATCTTTAAGATCATGCATAAAATAAGCCCTCCTTTAACCAAATAATATAATTTAAGAAGTAAGAACACAAATTACTTACACTAAGTAAAGATTAAAAAAGAAACATAAAAGCGTTTATTAAGATAATTGTTAAGATAATTGTTATAATATAATCATCAAGAAGATTACAACTGTTAATTCACAGATAATATATGAAAAGATAAATCACTATTTATTAATAGGAGGACATGATGGCTAAAGAAAACAAGGGTCTGTTTAATAAGATAGCGCCTGCTTATGGTCTTTTCTATGATATGCAAAAGAAAAGTTATGCGAAGATCATTGCTGAAGCAAGATCACAATTTGATCTATTAGATTTCAAGTCGATCATTGATGTAGGATGTGGCACAGGAGCCTTGAGTTCGGTTTTAGAAGACTTGGGAATGGATGTTACTGGTATTGATCCAGCTGAAAAGATGCTAAAGGTGGCTCGTAGTAAGAATCATAACAAAGACATAACATTTATAAAGGCTAATGTTCTTGAAGGTTTAGACTTTCCGGATAAAAGTTTAGATATCGCCATCTCATCTTATGTAGCACATGGACTTAAACAAGACCAACGTAAGACAATGTATAAAGAGATGAGTCGAATAAGCAAAGAATATGTCATCATTCATGACTATAATAAAAAAAGATCTTTCTTTACATCTCTGGTGGAATGGTTAGAAGGTGGCGATTATTTTCATTTTATCAAAAATATTGAACCCGAACTAAATGATTGTCTTGATGATCTTAAGAAGTGTTTTATAGCGGTAAGAGTAGTGAATGTTGGTGTAAGAGCTAATTGGTATATTTGTACGCCTCATAATTCAGAAAAGATATTTCCCGGAAAATAGGGTATAATATGAATATAAAAGAATAACGAGAAACAAAAGAGTTATGAAAGCAAATAATAAATATAGAATCATTATTTTAATTGCTGCTACAGTAATGAGTCTGATAGTGATTTTTCTCCATCTACTTTCTCACGAACAAGCTAAAGATATCTATTTAGCACAAGCGGAGACGGTGGTATTGGATCTAAAGAAGAGCTTTCTATATGATACCGTTAATAACTTATTAAAGAAATTGATGATTTAAGAGAAGTAAAACACAGTGAATTTAGTCAGATCATTGAAAATAGACGAGCACGAATTGAGGAGACCACAGAAAGCACAGATAGAGAATTCATTGATTATTATCGATATATGTTTGATAAAGATGAGGATGAAGATAGATGGATATCTATACTGTGGGACGAAAAGACTAAAACTATTTTATATGACCCGGCGGAGATATTTGATACTAACTTCGAGATTACGACAAATATGATTATCAATGATTGTTCATCATGTGTTTATGTTCAAAAAGATAACATCGAAGGGTTTTTCGGTATTAGTAACGACTACATAGAAACAATCGTGAAAAATGATATAGCAGATTCGATCAGAGAAAGAAAATTTGCAAATGATTCATATATCTGGGTCAATGAAGTGATCAACTATGATGGTGGAGAAGATTATGCAATTAGAAGAGTTCATCCTAATTTAAAGGAGACTGAGGGAACTTATCTTTCTACATCAATGCAAGATATTAAGGGAAACTTTCCTTACTTAGTAGAACTTGAAGGTATTAAAGCAGATGGTGAATTATTCTTTACTTACTATTTTAAGAAACTTGATAGTAATGATGTATCAGAAAAAATCACTTATGCAAAACTATATAAAGATTATGATTGGATAATTGCTATGGGTGTTCATTTAGATGATATTAATGCCTATACAGAGCAGGTTAATATTGAGACGGATGCATTAGTGACTGAAAACATGATTAGAGCAATTAGTTATATTTTAGCAGTGATGTTGTTGGGCTTTGTTGTCTTGTTTGTTTTAGAAAGAAAACAAATGACGGTTTCTACTGGATTTTTGGAGAATGAAGTTAATCGTGATCTGCTTACAAAAGCAAGCAGCAGGCGCTTTGGTGAAAAATTCTTGATGGAAAGAAATAAGCAATGGATGATCGACAAGGATAGCCCAGCGATAATGATGCTTGATATTGATGACTTTAGAATGATCAACAACAAGTATGGGCATGATATTGGAGATGTGGTCTTGATCGAAATGACCAAAGCCATCAAACAAGTAATAAGAGCTTCAGATTGTCTCATTCGCTGGGGTGGTGACGAATTTGTTGGGATATTCCCAGGGTTAAAAGAAGAACAACTAGTGGAATTTGGTAAGAAATTAACAAATAGTGTTAATAGCTTATCGATCGATTTCAACAATGAAGTGATAAAGATAACAGTGTCGATCGGTTTCTCGTATTTTGATGAAAACGATACAGATTATAAAGCTGTCTTAAAAAGAGCTGATGAAGCGCTGTATAAGTCAAAGTCAGAAGGAAAAAACAGGGTAAATGTAATTGTGTAGGTATTTCTGAAAGGAGAATGGATATGGAAACTTCAATTTCAAAACTCATCTTCACTATATTTCTTCAAGACAGACACAAAGACATAGTATATGACAAAGAGGTCTTGATCATTGATCATCGTGAGGGGTTAATTATGGTTGATCAATATGCCAGAGATAAGATCATTCGATCATGTCGATATTACTTAGCTGATAAAGTAAATGAGATATTACTAGTTTTACAAGAAAGTATCGATACGATCAATTTTGTGACGATTGAAGAAGATGTTATTAAGAAGGAATGTGATCAATATCAACTAGAGATTGAATACTATAGTGATGTAGCTAATAAGCATTCGGGCTTATATGATTGTTGGCAAGTATCAGTAGAATCCTTGATAGCTCTTATAAAAAGTGTCGATGATGTATTTGCTAGTCACAATTCCTTATCGATGTTTGATGTTCATGCTTATTTGAATGTTAATGAACTTGATCGCGTAAAGTATTGTAGTGTTTTATTACCGCTAGGTGATGAGCTTTATTATTATCAAACTGATGATGATAGTATTGAAAACAATGATCAAGTACTTGTTTTGTTTGGTGTCAATGATACAGAGATGGAAGGCATTGTTAAAGAAACAAAATACTATGCACTAGATGAAGTTCCCTTTCCTTTACACAAGACCAAAAAGATTATTAAAAGATTATGAGTTTATCATGAGCAGTTTTCTTGTTTGAAGTTGAAATATTGCTTATCATAATAATAGAAATAATATTGGAATTTATCATCATTAAATTATTATGAGTAATGATGACAGATAATGATCCAGGAGGGAAAAATGGATATCTACAAATTTATTAACGACCAACTTAACAATCAGAAAACGTTAGAGAAACTTGGTAAGTCAGTAAAGGCCAAACCATCCGATGTGCAACAGGTAGCTCAGCTTGGGATACCAGCACTACTACAGGCTCTTAACCGTAATGCAACGACTGAAAAAGGTGCTAGTTCGTTAGCGAAAGCTTTAGAAGCTCATGAAAATGATGAAGTTGATGACATTCAAAAGTTTTTAGACAAGCTTGATCCAGAAGATGCTAAAAAGATGCTTAAGCATATCTTGGCTGATAAAAATGATAAAGTTCAAACTACGGTCGCTAAAAAGACAGGCTTAAAAACTGATCAAGTATCTGGGCTTTTGACACAATTAGCGCCACTATTAATGGGAGCTTTAGCACAACAGAAAAAACAAGAACAGGTTCCAGCTTCTGGTTTAGCGGGCTTACTTGGAGGAATCGCTTCTAATAGCGCTGATAGTGGTATTATGGGCATGGTGTCAAATCTTTTAGACGCTGACGATGATGGTAATATCATGGATGATGTTGGTGGATTGTTACAAGGATTTTTGAAGAAGTAAACTAAGAAAGCATTTTTATAAATGCTTTCTTTAGACTTAACAAAGCATATGAATTGAGAATAATATTCAGTATTGTTATAATAGTTTTACACAATTAAATTGTGAACAATAAGGAGGCAATCATGTCAATTTATAATTATGAATATACATCACTAGAAGGTGATGTGGTAAAACTTTCTGAGTATGAAGGTAAAGTATTACTAATCGTCAATACGGCAAGTAAGTGTGGCTTTACTCCACAATATGAAGGACTACAAACGTTGTATGAGAAGTTTAAAGATCAAGGGTTAGTTATCTTAGGATTTCCATGTAATCAGTTTAAAGAACAAGAACCAGGAGATGCTGAAGCTATATCAGAATTCTGTTCAATGCGCTATGGTGTAACATTCCCACTATCACAGAAGGTTGACGTCCGTGAAGAAACGGCTATTCCCTTATATAAATATCTAACTGCACAGAAAAGCTTTAAGGGCTTAGGTAAAGGCATCAAGACTAAATCATTTGAATTGATGTTAAAAGCACTTTACAAAGATGGTTTTAGTGATGATCAGATAAAATGGAATTTCACTAAATTCTTGATCGATCGTAATGGTAACGTCGTTGATCGTTTTGAACCACCAGTAGAACCTTTGGATATCACTGAGGATATTAAGAGGTTACTATAGAGTGAATGATGAATTATTAAGACTAGATAAACAATTATGTTTCCCCTTATATGTGGCATCTAAGGAGGTAGTTAGCAGGTATAAGCCATTTTTAGATGAAATAGATCTCACTTATACTCAATACATTACGATGATGGTCATGTGGGAAAACAACACAGTTACAGTAAAAGAGCTTGGTGAACATTTGCATTTAGATTCAGGAACACTGACTCCGTTATTAAAAAGATTACAGAGCAAGGGTTATGTACGTCGTTATCGTTCTAGTGATGATGAAAGAGTTGTCTTTATCTCAATAACTGATGAGGGTGAAAAGCTTAAAGAAATAGCTTCATCAATACCAGGGAAAATGATGAGTTGTATGAATCTTGACGTAAAAGAAGCGGTGCTTTTATATGATCTATTATATAAAGTGATCGGTTCTAGTCATTGTTTAGATGATCAATAAATAGGGAAGCCATTGTTAAAGCAATGGCTTTTTGTTTGAATATCTTTACCATACATGAATAAAGTATTATGATAAAGAAGAATTAATATAGTTTATCAACTAATCTATCCAAATAATCTAATAAAAAAGAGGTTTTCAATGAATGAAAAGATGATCGCCCCATGCGGAATGAATTGTACTTTATGTATTTCTTATCAAGCAAAAGAGAATGATATAAACAAGCAAGGATTTAATAAACGCTATTGTCCTGGTTGTATCATCAGAGGCAAAAACTGTACATTTATGAAAAAACATTGTGTGTACATTACCAAAGGTAAGTATCGGTTTTGTTATGAATGTGCTGAATTCCCATGCAAAAGATTAGTAGCGCTTGATAAAAGGTATCGTTTGGGATATCACATGAGCATGATCGATAATCTAAGATATATCCAAGAAAAAGGTATGGATCATTTCTTACAAGATCAAGAAAAGAAGTGGAGATGTGATGTTTGTGGTGGAACGATTTGTTGTCATAATGGTTTATGTATGAGCTGTGAGCTTGAATTACTAAAGGCTAACAAAACATTGAAGAAACTGGAGAAAAAAGATGAAAGATCTAAATGAGTATGTAATCGCATACCAAAAACAATTACAAGAAGGTAAGATCCAAATTGCTTATAAGGGTATCATGAGTTTTATGGGTAACTTAAAATCATATCTAAGTGATATGCATAGTGATTATCTTGTTGGAGCTCTTTATTTTGGTTATATGGATATGACTTATTTTGCGATCACCACTACTGAATTAAAGGATAAACAATTAAAGATAGCCGTAGTGTATCTTCATCAAGAAAACTGTTTTGAGTTATGGTTAAGTGCCACAAACAAAAAGATACAGGCTCAATATATCGATAAGCTTAAAGATAAAGACCTTAAAGGATACAAACTTTCAGTGTCACAGCCAGGTATTGATTCAATTATCGAATCACGGATCATTGATCATCCTAATTTTAATGAGCTAACAAGTTTAAAAGTAGAACTTGATATACTAACGCAAGATTTCATAAAAGACATCATGGAGATGATGATTGATCTTTAACTAGCTAATTGATTGACACAAACGTTAAAGCGTATTATGATTGACATATCAAAATAATTTGAAGTGAGGTGTAACATGAATTATAGTCATCAAGAATACATTAAAGTGTTCAAAGCTTTCTCTGATGTAAAGAGAATGGCGATCATTGACTTATTACAGATTGGTGAACACTGTGCTTGTGTTATCGCTGAAAAGATTGATATGAGTCAGTCAGCCCTTTCTTATCATATGAAGATCTTAGTAGAATCAGGTATTGTGGAAAGCCAAGAAATTGGTAAATGGATTCATTATCGTCTAAGTAAAAAAGGTATAAGACACGCTGAAAGCCTTTTGAGCTCATTAAATATCATTAGTGGTAATACAGTAGCTGAGCAATGTAATATTCGTAGATAAAGTTTTATTTTATATTTCACATCAAAAATATTTGAACTAAGGAGCGATTCATGACGATTATCATTAACGTTTGGCAATTTATTCAAGATCAACTACTTAAAATGGTATGGCTTGATAAATTAGTAATAAAGCTATTACAACTTATAAACATCGATACATCTACCCCACTTGGTGGTAGTATTCAGTTTTTTATTTATGATGTCATAAAGATCACAATCTTGTTGTGTACTTTGATCTTTTCTATATCATATGTACAAAGCTATTTTCCACCCGAAAGAAGTAAAAAGATATTGGGTAAATTTAAGGGTATTAAAGCTAATATCATGGCGGCGCTTTTAGGAACAGTGACCCCATTTTGTTCATGTTCTTCTATTCCGCTATTTATTGGTTTTACCAGTGCAGGATTACCGGTTGGTGTTACTTTTTCGTTTTTAATATCTTCACCGATGGTTGATCTGGGGAGTCTTGTCTTATTAATGAGTATCTTTTCAACGAAAGTAGCTGTAGCTTATGTCATTGTCGGGTTGATCATTGCCGTAGTTGGTGGAACTTTGATCGAAAAGCTCCACATGGAGAAATACGTTGAGGACTTTATCCTAAAAGCGGGTAATGTGGATATTGAATCACCAACACTAACTAAGAAAGATCGCTTACAATACGCCAAAGAACAAATGCTTGAAACATTTAAGAAGGTCTTTCCCTATATTCTTGTTGGTGTCGGTATTGGGGCAACAATCCACAACTGGATCCCTGAGAGTTGGATTCAATCCGTCTTGGGTAGTAATAACCCGTTTGGTGTAATATTGGCGACATTGATTGGGATACCAATCTACGCTGATATCTTTGGGACAATCCCGATTGCCCAAGCCCTAATTGGTAAAGGTGCCCAATTAGGTACGATATTAGCCTTTATGATGGCTGTTACAACATTGAGCCTACCATCGATGATCATGTTACGGAAAGCGATCAAGCCTAAGCTATTAGCTTTATTTATCGCGATCTGTACATTTGGGATCATCATTGTTGGCTATTTGTTTAACATATTTCAGTATTTATTTATTTAAATAAGGAGGATCACATATGAATCTATTTAAGAAACAAGTAGAAAGTAATGAAACATCTTCAGCATCCGTTAAGGTCTTAGGATCGGGTTGCGCTAAGTGTAATAAACTGGAAAAAGCGACAGTTGAAGCTTTACAAGAATTAAACATGGACACAACGATCGATCATGTTAAAGATTACGCTAAGATCGCTATGTATGGGGTAATGTCAACACCAGCACTAGTGGTTGATGAGAAAGTTGTTTCTTACGGTAAAGTTTTAACAAAAGACGAAGTAGTTAAGATATTAAAAGAGTTAAGAGATTAGAAATTGAGTAAGAAACAATCTCAAAGTTTAGGCTTTTTTGAAAGATATTTATCTTTATGGGTCATTATGTGTATGATCATTGGTGTTTTGATCAGTCGATATCTGTCATTTATTCCGACTTTTCTTAGCCAGTTTGAATACGCTAATATTTCATTACCGATCGCAGTATTAATATGGCTAATGATCTATCCCATGATGTTAAAGGTTGATTTTAAAAGCATCAAAGATGTAGGTAAAAATCCAAAAGGGTTATTTGTGACATGGATAGTAAATTGGTTGATCAAACCATTTACGATGTTTGTGATCGCTTGGCTATTTTTCAATGTTATCTTTAAATCATTGATAACTCCTGAATTAGCCAGTTACTACTTGGCAGGCGCGGTCTTATTAGGAGCTGCCCCATGTACAGCGATGGTCTTTGTGTGGAGTCAAATGACCAGTGGTGATTCATCTTATACGATCATTCAAGTAGCTACTAATGATCTGATCATTCTTGTGGCTTTCTCGCCTATCGTTGCTCTTCTTTTGGGTATTGGTGGGGTCCAGATCCCGTGGGATACATTATTTCTATCAGTTGTTTTGTTTGTTGTCATACCACTTATCAGTGGTGTAGTAACGCGAAGTATGATCATTAAAAACAAGGGAACTGATTACTTCAATAAAGTATTCATTCATAAGTTTGATAATGTTACGATCGTTGGGTTATTATTAACATTAGTGATCATCTTTGCTTTCCAAGGACAGGTGATCATCAATAATCCTTTACATATCTTATTGATATCAGTGCCTTTGATCATTCAAACCCTATTGATCTTTACGATCGCCTATGGTGTTAGTCGCTTACTCAAGTTGCCACATAACATTGCAGCACCAGCTGGGATGATCGGAGCATCTAATTTCTTTGAATTAGCTGTTGCGGTGGCGATTGCTTTATTTGGGGCGGATAGTCCCGTTGCTTTAGCAACAATCGTTGGGGTGTTAGTAGAGGTACCAGTAATGTTGTTGTTAGTCAGATTTGCCAATAAAACAAGGAGGTATTTTATATATGAATAAACCAAAAGTGGCCTTTGTCTGTGTCCACAATTCCTGCCGTAGTCAAATAGCTGAAGCTTTGAGTAAAAAGTTTGCGTCGGATGTTTACGTTAGCTATTCAGCTGGTACCGAAACCAAACCACAAATCAATCAAGATGCTGTAAGACTTATGAAACAAGTATATGGGATCGATATGGAAAAAGATCAACACAGTAAATTACTAGATGATATCCCGATGATCGATGTTTTGATCACCATGGGGTGTAACGTTGAATGTCCATTTGTGCCTAATAAACATCGTGAAGACTGGGGTCTTGATGATCCAACAGGGATGGAAGATGCTGAGTTTTTAAAAACCATGGCTTTGATTGAAGAAAAAGTTAAACAATTACGTCAAAGAATCATTGATAATGAGTTTAATTTAGATTAATTGATATTGTTTAAAGATTATTACTATGATAGTATTGCTTGTGGGAATGAAGTTCTCCCAAAGCACTTTGCTTAAACCGCTTTAATAGCTGATGACTTCTATGATTTTTTCATAGAGCATCAGTTTTTTATTGGAAAGGAAGCTATTATGTTACTAAGTTTAGCGTTGATCTTACTTGTTGGTTTTAGCTTAAGTGGCGTTTTGAACAAGTTGAAAGTACCAGGACTACTAGGCATGATCATAATTGGTGTAGTACTTGGTCCATACGTTTTAAATCTTATCGATCCAACTGTCTTAGCAATCTCATCTGATCTACGAGAAATTGCCTTGATCGTTATCTTGCTAAGAGCGGGGCTATCAATGGATCTTAAAGATTTAAGAAAGATTGGTAAACCAGCTATTTTGATGTGTTTTATTCCAGCAAGTCTTGAAATATTAACGATAACTATTTTGGCACCATTACTACTTGGAGTATCTTACCTTGAAGCTTTGATCATGGGTAGTGTTTTAGCAGCGGTATCACCTGCGGTTGTTGTGCCAAGAATGATAAGGTTAATGGATGAGGGTTATGGAAAAGATAAAAGCGTACCACAGCTAGTTATGGCTGGAGCATCAGTTGATGATATCTACGTTATCATCTTATTCACAGCGTTTATCGCAATGTATCAAGGAGCTGGTTTTCAAGCAACGACTTTATTAAGTGTCCCAGTTTCAATAGTAAGTGGTATTTTACTTGGTGTAATGATCGGATATATATTAGTCAAGATATTTAAGGCAATCCATATATGAGATACGATCAAAGTGTTGATCATCTTGAGTGTTGCCTTTTTGATCGTAGGCTTTCAGGATATGATCAATACAGTTTTACCAATATCAGGTTTACTAGCCGTTATGGCGATGGGAGGTATGATCCTATTTA